>DASVBS010000028.1 GCA_036375715.1 Longimicrobiaceae bacterium
GCCCGGATCTGCTGCGTGCCGGCCGGCACTCCGGAAATGCTGAACCTGCCTTGCTGATCGCTCAGGCTGCCTCGCTGGGTGCCGACCACGAAGATCTGCACGCCCGCGAGCGGACGCAGGGAGCTGGCGTCTACCACTGTGCCGGCGACGGTGCCCCCCGACTGTGCGATTGCGTGGCTCGGAAGGCCGGCGAGCGTCGCCAGGCCGACCAACAACCACAGGTATCGTCTCATTGCTCGTTCTCCTCGGTTACCGGAACTGCCGGCACAGGTGCTCGCGAGCGCGCGCGAGCGTTAGTCAAACCGAACGGACCAAAAAGGAATGCGCACCTCCTTTCTGGCTAAAATGCAACCGCCCGGTCGGGGGGAAGCCCGCCGGGCATGCGTGCCGCCAACCTCACAGCCTCCGCCCAACCGGCGCGATCACATCAGCCGACGAATCTCACCCGCGCGAAATGACGCTTCCCTCGTTGCAGGAGGTGCTCCCCCCTCGCTTGAAGGTCGGCATCACGTCGCGAAACCTTTGCACCATCGATCGAGACCGCACCCTGCTCGATGAGTCGCACAGCCTGGCTGGTAGACGGGGCGAGCCCCGCGAATACCATCAATCGCGGTAGCCACACCCGCCCGTTTTCCACCGCAAGATCGGGGACATCCGCTCTCACCTCGACTACCGGGACGTCGTCCGGCACTCCCTTCTGCCGGTGCACCAGGTCGAATCGCGCCGCGGCCTCCTCGGCGGCCCGCTCACCGTGGTACTGTCTCACGATCAGCGCAGCGAGCTGTCGCTTCGCTCGGTACGGGTCGCTCTCCACCAGCTGCAACGCCTCCTCCAGCTCGCGTCCCCGCAACCCGGACGCCAATCGATACCATTCGTCCAGCAGCTCGTCCGGGATCGACATCGCCCGGCCGTACTGCTCCTCCGGCGGCTGGGTGATTCCGATGTAATTGTCGTACGACTTCGACATCTTCTGCACGCCATCGGTGCCGCGCAGAAGAGGCATCATCAAACAGACCTGCGGTTCCTGCTCGTAGCGCTCCTGGATCGCGCGCGCGACCAGCAGGTTGAAGGTCTGATCCACGCCTCCCAACTCCACGTCTGCCCGCAGCGCGACCGAGTCGTACGCCTGGAGCAGCGGGTACATGAACTCGACCAGCGAGATCGGCGTTCCGGAGGCATAACGCTTCGCGAAATCCTCGCGCTCCAGCATCCGCGCCACCGTGTACTGCGCCGTCAGCTTGAGAATGTCCTCCAGACGCAGGGGCGCGAGCCAGCGCGAGTTGTACTCCACCCGCGTGCGGCTCCGGTCGAGGATCCGGAAGACCTGATCGGCATAGGTTCGGGCGTTTTCGGCGACTTCTTCGGCGCTGAGGCGGGGGCGGAGCTCGTTGCGACCGCTCGGGTCGCCTACCATGGCCGTATAATCACCGACCACGAAGATCACTTCGTGGCCGAGCTCCTGGAATTCGCGTAGTTTTCGTATGGAAACGGCATGGCCGAGGTGGAGGTCCGGACGTGTGGGATCGAACCCCTGCTTGATTCGCAGCGGGACGCCCGTTCTGTAAGAGCGTTCGAGCTTACGAACCAACTCCTCTTCGGGCACGACCTCGACCGCATCACGCCGAATGACCTCTAACTGCTCGGCAACGGGAGGAAACGACACGTAGATAGTCGGGATAATCTCGTGGGATAATCAGGAACAATCCCAACGAAGACTACCTTGAAATGGCCCTATCCGCAAGGGATGACGCAACCTCGATTCACTTTCGAGACCACTCACCACGCCCTCTGGGCAGAGGAGATCGCCAATGAGCGGGCGATCCCCAACGAGGTCGTCCCTGCCCCGCCCGAGGCACACGCACGCTGCAACCTCGCCCTGGAGGTCCTTCCCGCCGACGTACCCCGATTGGAGGCTGCCCTTTTCGAGGAAGGCGTCCCGCACCGCATCTTTTTAGGCTAGCGTACTTGCGCGTCCGCTACCGCGGCTCGCCGGCCGACGCTGGCGCCTTCCCCCGCTGACGGACCGTCTCTCCCCAGGCCTCGAAGATGTCGCACATCCAGTCGAAGATCGTACGCAGGCCGCGCTGCAGCTCGCGCATCCGCCGCTCCTTTTCCTCGCGAGGGAGCTGCAGGGCGTCGCGGAGGACCAGCGCCACCCGCTCGGGATCGTAAGGGTTGATCATGATGGCGTTCATCTCCTCGGCCGCACCGGCGAAAGAGGAGAGCAGCAACACCCCCTGACGATCGACCTGGCTCGCCACGTACTCCTTGGCGACGAGGTTCATCCCGTCCTGGAGGGAGCTGACCACGCAGACGTCGGCGAGGCGATACAGCACGGCCAGGCGCTCGGCCGGCAGTGATTGCTTGATCAGGTGGATGGGGCGCCACTCCGGGCCTCCGAAGCGGTCGTTGATCTCCCACACCTGCCGCTCGACCTTCTGCGTCAACTCGTCGTATGCCTCAATGTCGGTGCGGCTGGGAACGGCCACCTGCACGAAGGTGAAGCGACCTCGATACTCGGGATAGCGGTCCCAGAGGAACTCGAGCGCCTTGAACTTCTCGGGAAGCCCCTTGGAGTAGTCCAGGCGATCCACACCGATCCCGATGAAGCCGCCCCCCGGAGCGTACCGCTCGCGCAATCGCCGCATCTGCTCGTCGGCGCCCGGAGCTGTGGCCGCCTGACGGAACGCATCCACGTCGATGGAGATGGGGAAGGCGTTGACGGTGCAGGTGTGCCCGTCCAGGGTCACCCTCCCCGAGTCCCAATCGACCGAGACCCCCGGGAGCCGCTGCGCGCAGCGCAGGAAGTTCTCCACGAAAGAGGGGAGGTGGAAGCCGAGCAGATCGTTGGCGAGCAGGCCGCGCAACAGCTGGTCACCGGGCTGGGCCAGACGGAAGATCTCCACCGGCGGCCAGGGAATGTGCCAGAAATGCGCGAGAGCAAGGTCCGGGCGGCGAGCGCGAACGTTTTCCGGCGCAAGTGCGAGATGGTAATCCTGGAACCAGACGGCGGCGTCGGCACCGCGCACCTCGTCCAGGACGGCTTCGGCAAAGCGCCGGTTCACCCGCCGGTAGCGCTCCCAGTAACGGCCGCGCATGCGCGTCAGGTCGGGGCGCAGGTGGCAGAGCGGCCAGAGAAACTGGTTGGAGAACCCCAGGTAGTAGCGGTGGATGTCGTGGTTGGTGAGCCAGATGCGGCGTAGTGTGTAGCTGGGGTTGTCCGGCGGAACGCGTACGTTGTCGTTCTCGTCGACCACCGCGGCGTCGGCTTCGCCGCTGCCCCAGGCCACCCAGGTCCCTCCGAGCTGCTGCATCAGCGGATCCAGCGCGGAGGTGAGCCCTCCTGCCGGCACCCGCACCTGCATCTCACCGACCTCCTCCGACCAGCGGTGCTCGTACGGCTCACGATTCGAAACTACCAGCAAGCGCCTTCCCCCCAGGGCCTCACGGAAGACCGACCCGAGGTCCGCTCCCGTGCGCTTCGGGGCCGTTTCGACCGTGCTCATCGACCCCGCCGGCCCTCCGCTCGCTCTTCACCCCGCCGCCCGGCGCCGGAGCGCATCCGGGGCGACTTGGTGCGGGAGCGCCTTGCTTTCAGGCCAAGTCTGTGACCGCCCCGGGCCAACTCCCGTCGCAGGACCCGTTTTTGCGGAAGGGCGAGCAGGGCAACAGCGATTCCGACCGCGGCTCCGATGCCCAGTCCAGCCAGAAAGTTGTATGGACGTGCCGTATCTTCGTAGTGCATGAGATGTGTAGCTGGAAGGCGGGTGAAGCATTCGCATCCGACGTACACAGCCAGTACTGCTGTTCGTCAGGGCAGTCGTCTGGATAAAGCAATGGCTGTGCCGGCAGACGCCCTCCCGCTTCGGGCGCGGATCTGCATCTACTGACCCACAAAGAGCTTGCGACGGGGGCGACGGCGCCGGTACATTGGGCCGCCCGAACGCCGCCCGGCACCTGCCGCGGCCGATTCGACACGGAGGCATCCCACGGATGACCGACACCGAGAAGAGGACCGTCCTGCTGGTCGAGGACAACGAGGACAATCGCACCGTCTACCGCACGATCCTCGAGCACTTCGGATACCAGGTGATCGAGGCTCGTAACGGCGAGGACGGAGTCCGCACCGCACGCGAGACGATTCCCGACCTGATTTTGATGGACATCTCGATTCCGGTGATCGACGGTTGGGAGGCGACCAAGATCCTCAAGAACGATCCCGCCACCTCGCATATCCCCATCATCGCGCTGACGGCGCACGCGCTGGCCACAGATCGAGCGAAAGCGGAGGAGGTGGGATGCGACGGCTACCTGGCGAAGCCCTGCGAACCGCGGCGCGTGGTAGCGGAGGTGGAGCGCTTCATCGGCGGCGGACGAGAGGTCGAGGCTTGAGCGAAACGGAACGGAAGGAAGGGCAGGCGCCGCAGCCGGTTCGGATCCTGGTGGTCGACGACCACCCGGACAACGTGGAGATCATCAACGTTCGGCTGTCCAGTCGCGGCTACCAGATCGACACGGCCACCAATGGCGAGGAGGCGCTCCAGAAGGTAAAGGATTACCCGCCGGACCTCATCCTGCTCGACGTCATGATGCCCCTCATGGACGGCTACGAGGTCTCGCGCCGGATCAAGAACGACCCTGGCCTTCCGTTCATCCCCATCATCCTCGTCACCGCGAGAGATTCCACCCAGGACAAGGTGGATGGCCTCGACGCCGGGGCGGACGACTACCTCACCAAGCCGGTGAACTTCCCGGAGCTCGAGGCGCGGGTTCGCTCGATGCTGCGCATCAAGCGGCTCCAGGACGAGCTCGATCAGAAGAACCGCGAGCTGGAGCTGGCGAACAAGCGCCTGCGCAAGCTGTCGATCACCGACGGGCTCACCGAGCTGTTCAACCACCGCCACATCCACGAGCTGCTGCACGAGGAGTTCGAGCGGACGAAGCGCTCCGGCGAGCCGATGGCGGTGGCGATGATGGACCTGGACCGCTTCAAGCAGGTCAACGATACCTACGGTCACCCCACCGGCGACGTGATCCTCTACGAGACCGCCGAAATCCTCCGCCAGACCGTCCGCGAGATCGACATGGTCGGGCGCTACGGCGGCGAGGAGTTCATCGCCATCCTACCCGGGACCGACGAGTCGGAGGCTCATCGCTTCGCTGAGCGAGTACGCGAGGCGGTAGCGAACCACGTCTATCATGACGAGGCCAATGAGGTGCGGATGACCCTCTCGGGCGGAGTCGCCTCGTTCCCCGGACCCGGCGTGGACCATCCCGACGTTCTGATCAAGAAAGCGGACGAGGCGCTGTACGCCGCCAAGCAGGCCGGGCGGAACCGCGTCGTACGCGCTTCGATGCTCGATACCGTGCTCTCATGACGCCACCTGCGGACGCGCGCGCGGCCGAGCGCGCGGCGGAGCTTCGCTCCATCCTGGAACGCGCCAACTACGAATACTACATCCTCGATCGGCCCACCCTCAGCGACCCTGAGTACGACCGCTACATGCGGGAGCTCCGGGAGTTGGAAGCTGCGCACCCGGAGCTGCGCACGCCCGACTCGCCGACCCAGCGCATCGGCGCGGAGCCGGTCAGCCGGCTGGAGAAGACGACGCACCTCGCGCCGATGCTCTCCCTGGACAACGCCTTCAACTTCCAGGAGCTGGAGGCGTGGGAAGCACGCAACGCACGCATCGCGTCGGAGGTGAAGGAGGCCGGCTACCTCGCCGAGCCGAAAATGGACGGGCTCGCGGTCGCGCTGACCTACGAGAACGGGATCTTCGTCAAAGGAGCCACCCGGGGGAACGGCACGGTCGGCGAGAACGTGACTGCCAACCTGCGCACCATCCGCGAGATCCCCCTCCGGTTGCGCGACGAGGAGCAGCCGGTGCCGCCGCTGATGGAGATCCGCGGCGAAGTCTACATGTCGCTCTCCGGCTTCGAGGCGCTCAACGCCCGGCGTGCGGCGGCGGGGGAATCTACCTTCGCCAACCCGCGCAACTCGGCAGCCGGCGCCGTCCGACAGCTCGATCCGCGAGTGACCGCCGACCGGCCACTCCGTTTCACCGCTTTCTCCATCCAGCTCGATCCCGCGAGCACCTTCCGTCTACCCGTCTCGACCCAGGAAGAGCTGCTCCAGTTGCTGACGACGTGGGGCCTCCCGGTCAACCCCCTGTATCGCCGCTGCGCCAACCTGGACGAGGTCGAGGCGTACGTTCGGGAGCTGGAAGACAAGCGGGGGGAGCTGGACTACGAGATCGATGGCGCTGTGGTGAAGGTGAACCCGTTGTGGCTCCACCCGGAGCTGGGGATCGTCGGCGGGCGAGAGCCGCGCTGGGCGATCGCCTACAAGTTCGCTCCGACACTGGCTACCACCCGGCTCCTCTCGATCGAGATCAACGTCGGGCGCACGGGGAGCCTGAACCCCTACGCGGTTCTGGAGCCGGTGGAGATCGGCGGGGCCACGGTGAAGCTGGCCACGCTGCACAACGAGGAGGACATTCGCCGCAAGGACCTGCGCGTGGGGGACCGGGTGGTGGTGAAGCGCGCTGGCGATGTCATCCCCCAGGTCGTGGCACCCCTGCTGGACGAAGGCGCCCCGAGGTCGGATCCATTCCGGATGCCGGACCACTGCCCGGTGTGCGGCACTCCGGTCGAGCGTCCGCCGAACGAGGTGATGACCTACTGCCCGAACGGCTCCTGCCCCGCCCGCATCTACTGGGGTCTGGTCCACTTCGCCAGCGTCGGCGCGATGGACATCCGCGGTCTGGGGGAGCAGACCTGCCGGCAGCTCCTGGAGACCGGGCTGGTCCACGATGTGGGAGACCTTTACTTTCTGAAGCTCGAGGACCTGCTGCAGCTCGACGGAATGCAGCAGAAGTCCGCGGAGAACCTGCTGCGGGGGATCGACGCGTCGCGCAGCCGCGGCCTGGCGCGCGTGCTGTACGGGCTCGGGGTCAGACACGTCGGGGCCACCGCCGCACAGTTGCTCGCTCGTGCCTTCGGCACGATGGACCGGCTGATGGCCGCTTCGCGGGAGCAGCTTGCCGCGGTGCACGGAATCGGCGATACGACGGCGGCAGCCCTGGAGGCGTATTTCGCCGATCCCACGAACCGCGCGGTGATCGAGAAGCTCCGTCAGGGCGGGGTCGATCTCACCGAAGCGGAGGCGGGTCCCGCCGAGGGACCGTTCGCGGGGATGACCTTCGTCGTGACCGGCACGCTGCCGACACTCTCGAGGAAAGAAGCCACGCGACTGATCGAGGAAGCCGGTGGGCGCGTGACCGGCAGCGTCACGCGCAACACGGACGTTCTGGTCGTGGGCGAGGACGCGGGATCGAAGTTGACGAAGGCGCGGGAGCTGGGAATTCGCGAGTGGACCGAAGCCGAGCTGCTCGAGGCGCTCGAATCCGCCGCAGAACCGCAATCGCTGCAGGGGTCCAATGAATGATTCCTTCGCCGGAACAGCCATGCTGACATTTCCCCCTTCCACCCTGGCGGCGGTGCACCGGGCCGCGCGCCAGGACCGTTCGGCGGCCGAGGCGGCCGCCCTGGTTCGGCAGGTCGGCTTCGAGACCGGTGAGGGTTTCCTGGTGGCCTTCAGCGAGTGGCTCGCGCACCACCGACAGGATCCGGGCGCGGACCCCTCCGCCCTGGCCGCGGACGACTTCTGGCATCACCTCAGTGCCTTCTTCAGCAGCCTGGGATGGGGCCGGCTGGAGTTCGAGCAGCTTCACGAGGGGGTGGGTGAGCTCAGCAGCACGGAATGGGCGGAGGCGGAGGTGGGCGCGGGGGCACGCCAGCCGATGTGCCACTTCACCACCGGCATGCTCGCCGACCTCCTCAGCCGCTTGATCGGCTCTGACCTCGCGGTGCTCGAGGTTGCCTGTCGCTCCCGCGGCGACGGTAAGTGCCGCTTCCTCCTGGGAAGCGCCGAAGCACTGCAGCGGGTCTACGAGGAGGTGCGCCAGGGACAGGAAGTGGATGCGGCGCTGCAGGCGCTGGCCTAGTGGCAGGAATTACGAATTACGAATTGCGAATTACGAATTTCCAGCGCCAGCCCTGGACGCGACCATGACGAATATGTCAGTCAGAAAGCCGGCCAGAGCAGAAATATTGCTGGCGAATCCGAGCTGCGGCGATCGTCGTTCAATTCGTAATTCGTAATTCGTAATTCCATGCCGGATCCCGCCCCACGCGCCGTCGTCTGCCTCCGGTGAGTCGCATCGCCGCGCTGGACTACGGACAGCGGCGCATCGGCGTGGCGCTGTCCGATCCTTCCGGTACCATCGCCTACCCCTTGAAGACCTTGCTCCGCCGGCCGGGGAAGAGACCCCCCTGGGCGGAGCTCACCGGCCTGCTCCGGGAATACGAGGTGGAGGAGGTCGTCGTGGGCCTACCGCTCGACCTTGCTGGGGAAGAGGGAGAGTGGGCGGAAGAGGTGCGCCGTTTCGGGGCGGAGCTGGCGCGGCGCACCTCGCTGCCGGTGCACTGGGTAGACGAGCGGCTCACCTCAGTCCGGGCGGAACGAACGGTGCGCGGGATGGGCCTCAAGAAAACTGAGCGGGAGGAGAAGGGTCGGGTGGACGCTACCGCCGCGGCATTGATCCTCGAGGCGTACCTCGCAACGGCTTCAAAGAAGCAGGCTCATGAAGGATAGATCCTCAGCACCTTTGCTGCCGACGCTCCTGCCCGCTCTGGTGATGGCGGCGCTGACGGGTTGCGGGGGCGACCCGGACGGCGAGCCCATCCGGTTCACCGTTCCGCAGGGAGCAGGCTTCTCGACGGTTACGGACACGCTCGCCAGGCGGCAGATCATCGACTGGCCGCTCGTCTTCCGCCTCTACGGGCAGATGCGCGGGGTGGCGGGCGACGTCAAGCCGGGGGTGTACGAGGTCCGGCCCGGCACCTCCTGGGACGAGATCCTCGAGAAGCTGGTCGAGGGGGACATCGTGCGCGCGGCGGTGGTGGTTCCCGAAGGATGGACGTCCGAGCAGATCGCCCGCCGTATCGCCGCCCTCACCAACCAGCCCCTCGATTCGGTCCTGCCGTTGATGGCCGATTCCGCGCTCGTGGATTCGTTCGGCCTCCCCGGGCCCACCCTGGAGGGGTACCTGTACCCCGCGACCTACCACCTTCCGGTGAACGTCTCGCCCCGCGAGGCCATCGGGGCCATGGTGAAGCGCTACCAGCAGGTCTGGACTCCCGAGCTGCGGGCGCTGGCCGATTCCGCCGGCCTCAGCGAGCGGGAGGTGGTGACCCTCGCCTCCATCGTCGAGAAAGAGGCGAAGCGATGGACCGAGCGGGACACGATCGCGGCGGTATACCGGAATCGGCTGCGCATCGGCATGCCGCTCCAGGCGGATCCCACCGTGCAGTACGCGCTCGGCTCGCATCAGCAGCGGCTGCTCTACTCGCACATCGAGAACGTCGCGGACCACCCGTACAACACCTACACTCACGCGGGATTACCGCCGGGCCCGATCGCCTCACCCAGCGAGGGCTCGATCCGGGCAGTCCTGCAGCCGGCCGAGGTGGACTTCCTCTATTTCGTCGCGCGTCCCGACGGCACCCACGAGTTCACGCGCTCCCTCGCGGAACACAATCGGGCCAAGAGCCGCATCCGGCGGGAGCTGCAGATGCAGGCCGCCGAGGGGTCATGACCCGCGAGGAGCTGCGCCGCAAGCTGGCGCTGATCGTCATCACGGATCCGAATTGCGGCCCGGGGCGCGAGCTCGCCGATGTGGTGGCGCAGGCGCTCGCGGGCGGAGCGCCTGCGATCCAGCTGCGGGCGAAGGAGGCCTCCGCGCGGGAGATGGCCGAGCTCGGGCGGCGGCTGCTCGAGCTCACGCGGGCCGCCGGCGCGCTCCTGTTCGTGAACGACCGGGTGGACGTGGCCCTGGCGATCGGTGCCGATGGGGCCCACGTCGGCAGCGACGACCTTCCGGTCCCTGCAGCCCGACAGATCGCACCCCCCGGGTTCCTCATCGGGCGCTCGGTGGACCGGGCGGAGGAGGTGCCCGCCGCGATAGCCGAAGGTGCGGACTACATTGGCGCCGGCCCGGTCTATCCGACCGGCAGCAAGCCCGATGCGGGTCCGGTGATGGGGATCGATGGGTTGCGGCAGGTCTGTGCCGCGGCGGGCGACATCCCCGTCGTGGGCATCGGTGGCATCAACGGCGAGAACGCCGAGGCCGTCGTAGCCGCGGGAGCGGTGGGCGTGTCGGTGATCAGCGCGGTAATGCAGGCGGAGGATCCCGCCGCCGCGACGGGTAGCCTGCTCGCGGCCGTGCAGCGCGGAGCGGCGCCCCGGGCGTCCTAGAGGACGAGGCCGCCTATCCCCAGCAGCGTCTCGATCCGCTCCGAGGGGACCTGGAAGGAGCCGAGCTCGAACGACCGCCGCGGTCCGTGCCAGTCGGACCCACCGCTGGGAAACATGCCGTACCGCTCGGTCACCCCCCGCAGCTTTGCCGCATCCTCCGCCGTGTTGTTGGGTCGGTAGCACTCCACCCCATCCAGCCCCCATTCCACGAAGAGCGGCATCAGATCCTCCACGATCTCGAGCGGAGGATGGGCCCATACCGCCACGCCTCCGCTGGCATGAATTGCGTCGATGGCAGCCTTCGGGGTGGGAAAGTCCTGCGACACGAAGGCGGGGCCTCCGTCGCCGATGTAGCGCGTGAAGGCTTCGCTGAAGGAGCGGATGAATCCGCCGGCGAGCAGCGCCCGGGCGAGGTGGGGCCGGCCGAGGGTGCGTGCCTCCGGACCCGCCGCGGTTCTCACCTCCTCCATCGTCACCGGCACGCCGAGGGCAACCAGCTTCTCCACCATGCGCTCCATCCGGCGGACCCGACGCACCGCGGCCGCGGTCTGATGGGCCAGGATCGAAGGGGCGCGCCAGTCGATCCAGTAGCCGAGCACGTGCAGCTCATGCGGTGGTGTACAGGTACTGATCTCGATTCCCGGCACCACCGCCACCGGCAACTCGCGCGCGGCGCTGACCGCCTCCTCCACCCCGGCCGCGGTGTCGTGATCGGTGATGGCGATCACGTCCAGCCCCGCCGAGGCAGCCGCGCGCACCAGCGCAGCCGGCGAGAGCTCACCGTCGGACACGTGCGAGTGGAGGTGCAGGTCGGTTTTCATGAAGTCGGATAGACAATTGGAGAACGGGCAGCCAGAACGAACGACCCCCTGCCGCTGGTGCGGAGGGGGTCGGCGTCAGGATCGCGGCAGACGGATAAACTCAGCCGGCGCTTTCGGCACGCTCGCTGAGAACCGTCACCACGTTGTTCACCACCTGGAGGAACCCACCCTCCACGTGGAAATGCTCGATGTCGTTCCCCTGCCGGACACGAAGATCGCCGGAGCCGAGAAGTGCCATCAGCGGGGCATGCCCCCGCAGCACTCCCAGCTCCCCGTCCCACGCGGGGGCGACCACGGAATCGGCCACGCCATCGAAGAGGGTGCGCTCCGGCGAGATCACGACGACGCGCAACGCGTCTCCGCTGCCGGCGGTGCCAGGCTGCGCCATCAGACCTTCGCCCCCAGCTGACGCGCCCGCTCGACCGCGTCTTCGATCCCACCCACCATGTAGAACGCCTGCTCGGGCAGGTGGTCGAACTCACCGTTCACCACGCGCTCGAAGGACTCGATCGTCTCCTCCAGCTTGACGTACTTGCCCGGCGTGCCGGTAAACTGCTCCGCCACGTGGAACGGCTGCGAGAGGAAGCGCTGAATTCGCCGCGCCCGCCCGACGATCACCTTGTCCTCCTCGCTCAGCTCGTCCATGCCGAGAATGGCGATGATGTCCTGAAGCTCCTTGTAACGCTGCAGGACCCGCTGCACCGCCGTCGCCACCTTGTAGTGCCGCTCGCCGATGTACTGCGGATCCAGGATCCGCGAGCTGGAATCGAGCGGGTCGACTGCCGGGTAGATGCCGAGCTCGGAGATCGCCCTCGAGAGCACCGTGGTCGCGTCCAGGTGGGCGAAGGCGGTCGCCGGAGCGGGGTCGGTCAGGTCGTCCGCCGGGACGTAGATCGCCTGCACCGAGGTGATCGATCCCTCACGGGTGGAGGTGATCCGCTCCTGCAGCTCACCCATCTCCGTGGCCAGCGTCGGCTGATACCCCACCGCCGAAGGCATGCGGCCCAGCAGCGCCGACACCTCCGATCCCGCCTGGGTGAAGCGGAAGATGTTGTCGATGAAGAAGAGCACGTCCTGCTTCTCGACGTCGCGGAAGTACTCGGCCACCGTCAAACCGGTCAGCGCGACGCGCAGGCGCGCCCCCGGCGGCTCGTTCATCTGCCCGTAGACGAGGGCAACTGACGATTCCGCCAGGTTGTCTTCCTTGATGAGGTTGCTCTCCTTGAACTCGAGCCAGAGGTCCGTCCCCTCGCGTGTGCGCTCGCCGACGCCCGCGAAGACCGAGCGGCCGCCGTGACCCATGGCGATGTTGTGGATGAGCTCCTGGATGATGACGGTCTTACCGACGCCGGCGCCGCCGAACAGCCCGATCTTTCCACCCTTCACGTAGGGGGCGATCAGGTCGAGCACCTTGATCCCGGTCTCGAGCACCTCGGTCTTCGGCTCCAGCGCCACGAAAGCCGGGGGATCCCGGTGAATCGGCCAGCGCTCCGCGTCGGCGGGGATCTCACCGCGCTCGTCCACCGGATCGCCGGTGACGTTGAGGATGCGGCCCAGGGCGGGTGCACCCACCGGGACCGAGATCGAAGCTCCGGTGTCGATGACCTTCATCCCCCGCACCACGCCGTCGGTCGAAGACATGGCCACTGCCCGGACCTGGTTGCGGCCGATGTGCTGCTGGACCTCGAGCACCAGGTCGATCGCCGCGCGCCCCTCGCTCGCCGGCTCACGGATGCGCAGAGCGTTATAGATCTCGGGCAGGTGTCCGCCCTCGAATTCGGCGTCGACGACCGGGCCGATGACCTGCACGACCGTCCCGACCGTCGTCGATCCGGTCGATACAGTTGCCTTCTCGGGCAGTGTGGCTGCCATGCGATATGCTCCTTAGCCTGTGATGCTAGAAAACGGGTTATCCGTTATCCGTTATCAGTGGTTATCCGCTTGAGCCTCGGCCACCGTTACCCACCGTCGATCTCGCCAACGGATAACGGATAGCGGATAACCGTTCCTTCCCTACTCCAGCGCCGCGGCGCCACCCACGATCTCCGCAATCTCCTGAGTGATCTGCGCCTGCCGCGCGCGGTTGTAGGTGCGCGTGAGGGCTTCGATCATCTCGCCTGCATTGTCCGTCGCGTTCTTCATGGCGGTTCGCTGCGCGCCGTAGAAGCCCGCGGTGGTCTCCGCAAGCGCGCGATAGACGCTGTTGCGGACGTAGAGCGGAAGGAGCTGCGTCAGGATTGCATCCGCGGACGGCTCCAGGATGTAATCCACCTCCCTCCCCTTCTCCTGCTCCGGCGCCGGGATGGGGAGGAGCTGTTGCGTGGTCGGCGGAGTCGACAACGCGGAGTTGAAGCGGGCATACACCAGGTAGACCGCATCGAGCTCGCCGGCGACGAACCGCTGCATGATCGGATCTATGATGCTGCTCGCTTCTTCCGCGGTCGGCTTGTCGCTGATGTCCCGGCGCGCCGTGGCCAGCTCCACACCCTGGAAGCGGAAGAACGCAATCCCCTTCCTGCCGATGGCGTGCAGCTCGGTCTGCACGCCCTCGCCCTGCAGGCGGTCCAACAGCCCGCGCGCCTCGCGGATCAGGTTGCTGTTGAATGCTCCCGCCAGCCCACGGTTGGCCGTGAGCAGGACCACCGCCGCGCGCTGCACCTTCTCCGGCTGGCGCAGGAGCGCATACCGGGCCGCCAGCTCCGGAGTGAGCAGCCGGCCGATCACCTCTTCGAGCCGCTCCGCGTACGGCCGCGCCGCGGCCACTCGGTCCTGCGCGCGCTTCAGCTTGGACGTGGCGACCATCTCCATCGTCCGGGTGATCTTGCGCGTATTCTGGACCGATCGGATGCGGCCCTTCAGTTCTCTGGCTTTGGCCATGGCTCGGCTCTGCCCTTTCTACGCTTCGGTTCGGCTCGGCTCAGCTGCTCTGCCGCGCGCTCGCTGCGCCGGCCTCCGGACGCGCCGCGAGACGGAGCTGGTCCTCTGACATCCGCCGGTCGGCCTCGGTCTCCTGCAGGATCGCGGACTTGGCGTAATCCTCGGTGCCTACCGGCGACTCCGGCGACGCGAACAGCTCCTTGTATAGCTTGATCGCCGCGACCAGCGCCTGCTCGTTCTCCTCCGTCAGGTCCCGCTTCTCGACGATGTCGCGCAGGATCTCGGGACGCTGGGTGCGCAGGAAGATGTGGAAGTCCCGCTCCCAGATCTTGATCTGCTCCACCGACACGTCGTCGAGATAGCCGTTCGTGAGCGCGTAGATGATGGCCACCTGGTTCTCGACCGGCATGGGCGCGTACTGCGCCTGCTTCAGCACCTCTACCGCGCGCTGTCCGCGGGCGAGCTGCCGCTGCGTCACCGCGTCGAGCTCCGAGCCGAAGGCCGCGAACGCCTCGAGCTCGCGGTACTGGGCGAGCTCGCCCTTCAGGCGCCCTGCCACCTTCTTCATCGCCTTGATCTGCGCCGCGCCACCGACGCGCGAGACCGAGATGCCGACGTTCACCGCCGGCCGCACACCCGAGTAGAAGAGGTTCGACTCGAGGAAGATCTGCCCGTCGGTGATCGAGATCACGTTCGTGGGAATGTAGGCCGACACGTCACCGGCCTGGGTCTCGATGATCGGCAGCGCAGTCAGCGAGCCGCCACCCATCTCGTCGGAGAGCTTCGCGGCACGCTCCAGCAGGCGCGAGTGCAGGTAGAACACGTCGCCGGGGTACGCCTCGCGGCCCGGCGGGCGGCGGAGCACCAGCGAGACCTGGCGGTACGCCGCGGCCTGCTTGGAGAGGTCGTCATAGACGCAGAGGGTCGCCTTACCCCTGCCGTTCTCGTCCTTCGTGTACATGAAGTGCTCGGCCAGCGCGGTGCCGGCGTAGGGCGCGATGTACTGCATGGGAGCCGGATCCGACGCGGTAGCCGCCACGACGATCGTATAGTCCAGGGCGCCTGCGTCTTCCAGCCGCTGGACCACGCTGGCGACGGTCGAGGCCTTCTGCCCGATCGCCACGTAGACGCAGACGACGTCCTGGCCCTTCTGGTTGATGATCGTATCGATGGCGATCGCGGTCTTACCGGTGCCGCGGTCGCCGATGATCAGCTCACGCTGGCCACGGCCGATGGGGATGAGCGCGTCGATCGCCTTGATCCCGGTCTGCATCGGCTCCTTCACCGGCTGACGCAGGACGATGCCGGGCGCAACGATGTCGATCTGCCGACGCTCGGTGGCGTGGATCGGCCCCTTACCGTCGATCGGCTCGCCCAGCGGGTTGACCACACGGCCCAGGTATCCCGGCCCGACGGGGATGTCGAGAACGCGCCCCGTGCGCCGCACCTGGTCGCCCTCGTGAAGGACCGTCCAGTCCCCCAGAATCACGGCGCCGATGTTGTCCTCCTCGAGGTTCAGCGCCAGGCCGGTTACCACCTCTCCGGTTTCGGCGGAGGTGATCTCTAGCATCTCGCTCGCCATGGTCTTCGCCAGACCGTAGATGCGGGCGATCCCGTCCTTGACCTCGAGAACCTCGCCGATCTCCTCGGCCTGTAGATCGTCCTCGTATCGCTCGATCTCCGCCAGCAGCACGTTCTTGATCTCGCTGGCGCGAAGTTGGGTCTCTGACGAAGCCATTTTGAATCCTCAGGTTGTTTCGCGGAGGCGGATCCTTCGCGAAGAAACCGGCACGCCCGGGCCTTCCCCGGCACCGCCCGCGATCGTTGCATCCGCCACGATACTTCTCGCCTACAGCCTCTCGCTGCTATCACCCGGCAGCCGCGGTCAACCGCCTCCGCAGCCCCGCAATACGCCTGCGCAGCGTTCCGTCGTAGAGCTGATCGCCGACCCGGATCAGCACCCCGCCGACCAGCGATGGATCGGTGACGAAGGTTGCCACCACCTCTTTCCCGAGTCTCTTCTCGAGCGCGGCAACGATCTCCTGCCGGAGCTGCGGATCCGGTTCCCGGGCCACCGTCACGTCGGCCCGGACGCGTCCACGCAACTCATCCACCAGCCGGGTATATTCCTCGGCGATCTCTGGCAGGAGCGTCTGGCGGCGCTTGTCTATCAGCACGAGCAGGAAGCGCAGGAACGGCCCCGGCACGCTGTCGCCGAAGGCGGCCTCTGCAACTCGCTTGCGCTCCTGCGCGGAAATCCGCGGAGTCGCCAGGAATTGGCGAATACGCGGTTCGCGCCGCAGTAGCCGCGCCACTTCCTCGAGCGCGTGGCCGAAGTCGTCCACCGCGGCGTCTCCACCGCTGCGACGGGCGAGCTCCAGCAGCGTCTCGGCGTAGTTGCGGGCGATGATGGTCGGCCCCATGCGTCAGACTCCCGCCGACACCGCGGCCGCGGGCTCCGCCTCCAGGCGATCCAGGAACTCGCGCACGAAGCGGCGGTTGCCCTCGTTGTCGAGATCCTTCTCCACCAGCTTGCTCGCCGCCGCAATCGCCAACTCCACCGCTTCGGCCTTCAGCTCGGAACGGGCACGCTCCGCTTCCTGCGCGATCTCGCGGCGTGCGCGCTCCAGGATGGCCTGCTGCTCGCGCCGGGCCTCGGCGATGATCTCGTCCCGCATCCGCTCTCCGGCCGTCCGCCCCTCTGCGACCATCTCCTGAACCTGCGAGCGCAGCTCCTCGTGCTTGGCCCGCTGCTCCTCGAGCAGGCGCTGCGCCTCCTCGCGGTCGCGCTGCGCCGCCGCCAGCAGCTCCTCGATCCGCGCCTCGCGCGCTTCCACCGCACCGAGGATCGACGGGTACGCGAACTTGTAGAGGGCAAGGAGGACGATCAGGAAGATGATGACCGTCCAGACCATCAAGCCTTCGTTGATGTCCAGCAATCCTCCCTCCTGCGCGACCGCGGGGGTCGCCAGGCTCAGGAGGAGCATCAGCGCGAGCGGCAAAGAGTTGCGCATCATCGATTCGTCAGGAGCACACCCTGCAAGTGAAAGAACTCGGGGGCGGGCGGACCCGCCCCCGGTCACGGACTCAGCCGCCCAGCGCGCCGAGTACGCCCGACTGGATCAGGAACATGATGACCAGCGCGAACAGCGCGGCACCCTCGATCAGCGCCGCCAGAATGATCGCGGCCGTCTGAATGTTGCCCGCCACTTCCGGCTGACGAGCCATCCCCTCCATCGCTCCCCGGCCGATCAAGCCGATGCCGAGGCCGGCACCGATCAGGATCAGACCCGCACCCAGGCCAGCGCCTAGGAGACCGTAGTTGAGGAACGAGTTGACCGCCTCCACTGCCTGCATCGAAGCCTCTCCGGTTTCGATTGAACGTTTCGGGCCGCTCTCCATTCGGCCTCGCGGCCGATAGCGCTACAAGACCACTTCGGTCACGCGCCTTCCCCGGGCGCCCATCTCCCGGGTACGCAACGACGCGGAGGAGCGCCGCGTCTGCTTGAAATTACGAATTACGAATTACGAATTACTGCTCCAATTTAGAATTGTGAATTCTGAATTATGAATCTTGAATTATGAATTACCGCTCATTCAGGCCGCCGCCCAGAGCCTGCAACCTTAGAATTCGTAATTCGTAATTCGTAATTCGTAATTCAAAATTCAAAATTGCCGTCTCAGTGCGCATGCCGGATGAGCCCGATGAACACGCTCGTCAGCAGCGCGAAGATGTACGCCTGGAGAAACGCCACGAAGATCTCCAGGAACGAGAGTGCCACGGCCATCAGGACCGGTCCGACGGCGACGGCGTAGCTGCCGAAAACGAAGATCAGACCGATGATCGCGAGCAGCAGGACGTGCCCCGCGGTCATGTTGGCGAAGAGCCGGATCGCTAGCGCGAACGGCTTCGTCAGCTTCCCCAGCAGCTCGACCGGGGTCATGATCAGAACCATCACCGGGACCATGAACTTGGGGAGCCCGTGGGGGATGTAGACGATGGTTCCGAGATAGCCCTTGAGTCCGAGCGCGCGCATCCCCGACACCTCGATCACCACGAACGAGACCAGCGCCAGCGCCGCGGTGACCGAAATGTTGCCGGTGGCCGTGGCCCCC
Source organism: Longimicrobiaceae bacterium (assembly GCA_036375715.1). Taxonomy (NCBI): domain Bacteria; kingdom Pseudomonadati; phylum Gemmatimonadota; class Longimicrobiia; order Longimicrobiales; family Longimicrobiaceae; species Longimicrobiaceae bacterium. The sequence continues at coordinate 18,133 of DASVBS010000028.1, forward strand.
CAGGGGACCAGCCCCAACAGGTTACAGACGAGGATGAAGAAGAAGAGAGTGATCACGAACGGAGCGAACCGCTCGCCGCCGTGACCGATGTTCGGCATTGCCACCTGGTCGCGGAGGAAGAGCACCAGCGTCTCCATGACGTTGTGCGCCTTCTTCGGCGCGCCGCTCCCTCCCCGCTTCCGCGCCGCGGCCGCCGTGGCCAGGAAGATGCTCGTCACGATCAAGCCCGCGAGGGCCAGGAAGACGACGTGCTTGGTCGGCGTCATGTCGATCGGCCCGACCATCCACGATCCCGGCTCGGGCAGGTGGATAGTGCCGAAGGGCGTCTCGATCTCACTCGCGTCCTGGATGTGGTGCAGGATGTCGAAGCCGTGCTCTTCACCGTGCACCTCATCCCCGTGCCCCTCAGCGGCCGCGGCCGCCCCCTCGACCTGCGCCGAGCCCCCGCCATGGACCGGGTCCTGCGGTGGTGCGAGCAGCGTGAGCAGAAGCGCGAGCGTAGCGATCATTCAGCGTTTCTCCGATTGCGTGACCCGCAGGACGACGGGTTCGCTCAGCGTAGTCAGGAACAGAACCGTCACCAGGGCCAGCAGCGTGGGTCCGACCGGCAACCCCGTCGCCGGAACTCCCCAGAGCGCCGCCACGGCCACCACCGCTAGCCGGAACAGCGCCCCCAACCCGTGGGCCAGGCCCACACGGCCTGGCAGCATCCACACAAAGAGGAGCCAGAATCCGATCACCTGCACGGCGAACGCGATCACCGCCCCCGACCAGGCCCCCGCCCGTCCAGGCCCCTCCAGGAGCATCGCGCTGCAAATAGCCACGAGCCCGGTGACCACTGCCGCCGCCGTCGTGTACCAGATTCCGCTCCTCACGGCGATCTCTCATCGCGCTGGCGCCGCTCGCGCTCGCGCGGGACGATCACCAGCTGTCTGTACAGCGAGATGAACCCTCCGACCGCACCCACCAGCACCCCCACCAACAGCAGCCAGGGAGCAGTCCCGAGCAACCCATCCAACCACCTCCCCAGAAAGAGGAAGAGGATGATCGCCGCGGCGAACTGCATCCCCGCCCCCAGCACCTCCCCCGCCTGGCTGGCCGCCGGCCTCGACGGCTTCTTTTCGTCCATCCCTTCGGCCATACGACCCCCTCCGCGGTCGCGGGAGCACGCCAATATAGACGCTTGTGAAATTTTTCGCAAGCGTCGGAACCCCCTCGCTTGACGGGCGTTTCGGCGTCGATCTATCTTGCGCCGCAGCCGTCTGCAGACCGCGCGCCGCCGGGTGCGCCGGCTCCAGCTACGTGTATGTTGAGCAAGACCATCCGGACTCCCGTCGCGATGGCGGCGCTGCTCCTGGCGGGGGCGTGCGCCTCGCGAGGATCCGCTGATACTTCCGCCGACCTGCTTGCCTCCCTGCAGGCGACCACCGTCGGCGACAGCGTGGACTTCCACCTCCAGGTCACCAACCCGGGCAGCGATCCGATCGCGCTCGAGTTCGACACGGAGCCGATCCAGTACTTCTCCGTCTCCCGCGACGGTCTTCCCATCTGGAACTCGGCGCCCGACCTGCACCGGGTGGACGCCGTTCGCGTCGATACCCTGCAAAGCGGGGAAACCCGGTCCTTCCACGCCTCCTGGGCGGTGCCAATGGGACTTCGCGGCACGCTCACGGTGATCGGAGTGCTCCGGGATCGCCGGCGGCCGGTCGTTCAGTCCACCCAGTTCGACATTCCGTGAGCGACCCCGACCCGAGACGCCCCGCGCTGAGGCGTGCGGCGTCCGACCAAGGCTCACTCCAGCGCGGGTGGCACTCGGCCGTCCCCTCGCTCGGCGAGGTGGAGCGATGATCGGGTCGTTTGTCGCGCTGGTCGGGCTGGTCTTCCTTTCCGCCTTCTTCTCCGCCTCCGAAGTCGCCCTCGCCTCGGTTCCTGAGGGCCGTGCGCGAGCCCTCCTCGAGGAGCAGCGCCCCGGCGCCTCCGCCATCCTCGCCCTTAAGCGCAACCCGGAGCGGCTGCTCGCGACCCTTCTCCTCGGCACCAGGCTCTCCAACATCAGCGCGGCCGCACTGGCCACCTCGCTCGCTATCCAGGCCTATGGCAGCGCCGGGCTGGCCTACGCCATCGGCGCCACGACGCTGGTGATCCTCATCGTCGCAGAGGCGATTCCGAAGGGGATCGCGTCTGCGCACGCCGCGACCACCGCGCGCCTGGTAGCGCCCGCGGTCCTCCTCCTCAGTCGAGTGCTCCTCCCACTCGTGGTGCCGGTGGAGACGCTCGCACGCATGTTCGCGCGCCGGGGGGAGGGCGGCGCGCAGACCACCTTCACGGAGGGCGACATTCGCGAGATGCACGCGATCGCCCACCTGGAAGGGACGATCGACGAACACGAGCGCCGCATCATCGACCGGGTCTTCCGTCTCGACGAGACCCGCGCATGGGACGTGATGACGCCGCGGGTGGACATCTTCGCCTGGCCGGCGTCGCGAACCCTCGCCGAGATTGCGGCGGAGCTGCACGCCGTGCGCTACTCGCGCGTGCCGGTCTACGGCGAGAGCATCGATGACATTGTCGGGGTGCTCTACACCCGCGACGCCTATCAGGCGCTCATCAGCGGCATGCGCGACGTACCCCTCGCGGAGCTCGCCCGCGAGCCCTTCTTCGTGCCCGGCTCCATCCCCCTCGCCCGACTGCTTGGAGATTTCCAGGCGCGCCGGATCCACATGGGCATCGTGATCGACGAGTATGGCGGGACGGACGGCTTGATCACGCTGGAGGACATCCTGGAGGAGCTCATCGGTGAGATCATCGACGAGACGGACCTGGAGAATCCCAGCATCGTCCGCGTTTCCCGCAATGAGATCCTGGTTCAGGGGAGCGCGGACCTGCGGGAGGTGAACCACTTCTTCAACACCACCTTTCCGCAGCTCGAGCACCGCTCCCTGAACGGGTACCTTCTCGACGAGCTGGGGCACGTTCCGCGTCCGGGCGAAGTGCTGGAGCGGGAGGGCGTGGTCATCCGCATCGAGAAGGCGACCGAACAGCAGGTGATTCAGGCGCGCCTCACTCGCCCACACCCCACCGACGAAGAGGCCAATCCCGCAGTAAACAGCGGAGCAGAGGCGCCCTGACGAGGATTCTCGGTGCTTTCGGGTGTGGTTGCCGCAGCGCCCTTCTCGCACGATGTTGTCTCTACGAAGCTGAACGATCGCTCGTTCGGCGAAGTGGCTTCTCCCCCCCGAGTACGACCCGACCACGCCACCGGCGACCTGATGTCCACCCTGTATCCGTTCGAAGGAATCGCCCCGAGGGTTGATCCCACGGCCTTCGTCGCTCCGACCGCCACGCTGATCGGCAACGTCACGGTCGAGGCAGAGGCCAGCATCTGGTTCGGAGCCGTGATCCGGGGTGACGACCCCGAGCGCGAGATCCGCATCGGAGCGCGCACCAGCATCCAGGACAACTGCGTCATCCACGTCAGCAGCGAGGGACCCACCCTGATCGGCCCCGACGTGACCGTGGGGCATGGGGCGGTGCTCGAGAGCTGCACCGTCGGCCGGGGCGCGCTGATCGGCATGAACGCCGTGGTCCTGCAGCGGGCCTCCATCGGAGACCGGGCGCTGGTAGCGGCAGGTTCGGTCGTGGCCTTCGGAGCGGAGATTCCGGCCATGCACCTGGCGGCGGGAGCACCTGCCCGGGTGAAGAAGCAGTTGACAGAAAAGGATTACGAATGGATCGCTCGCGGCGCAGCCCACTACGTGGAGCTCGCGCGCCACTACCGCACCCTCGACCTGGAAGGACATGACCCCGCCTGAAGCCGCGAACGCCTCCCCCCGCGGCAGGGATGCGCTCGACGAAGTGGACGAGCTGCTGAGCGTCCTCACCGCACTTCCCGGCCCCACGGGCGAGGAGGATGCAGTGATCGAATGGCTCGCCGGCGAGTGGGAGGCGCGTGGGGAGCTCTCGCGCACGCCGGTCGGTAACCTGATGTTGCGCCTGCGCGGGGACGGACCACGCGTCCTCCTCGCCGCTCACGCGGACGAGCTCTCGATGATCGTCCGCTGCATCACCCCGGAGGGTTTCCTGCGCGTGGTACCGGGAGAACGGGACCACTTCGCCAGCCCGTACTTCCTCGGCGCCACGGTCCGCATCCTCGCCCGCAACAGCGAGCCGATCCGGGGCGTTTTCGCCACGACCACCGGCCACGCCCTGACGCTGGAGCAGCGGGAGCAGCAGAAGCTGGGGTGGGACGACGTGTTCGTGGACACGGGAATGACGGCCGCGGAGCTCACCGCGCGCGGCGTGGGCGTGGGAACCCGCATGGTGTGGGACGCTCCGCTCCGGCGGATGGGGCGACTGCGGGTCGGCAAGGCGCTGGACGATCGTGCCGGGCTGGCGGTCCTGGTCGCGCTGGGTCGCCGGCTCGCCGGGCGCAAGCTCAGCTACGACGTGACGCTTGCGGCTACTGTACAGGAGGAGATCGGGCTGCTCGGGGCGGCCAGCCTCGCCCGGGCGGGGCGGGAGTACGACCTCGGCTTCATCATCGACAACGGGCTCGCCGGAGACATCCCTACCGTTTCAGAGGAGCACATGCCCGTGCGGCTCGGCAGCGGACCGGCGCTCGTGCACCGCGACTCCTCCGCCCACTACTCCCCGCACCTGATCCGGGAGCTTCACGCCACCGCGCGTGAGAGCGGGATTCCGGTCCAGGACGCCGTCCTCTACCACTACGCCTCCGATGGGGCGAACCTGGTTCGGCAGGGAATGCAGACCGTTCTCATTGCCCCGCCGATCCGCTACTCGCACTCCCCGTTCGAGGCGGTGGATCCTGCCGACATCGTGGCGACCATCGACCTTCTGACGGCCTTCCTCTCCAGGGAAACACGCCGCGGATCCTCCTCCCGGGCTGGGCTCTGATGCACGATGTGGTCGTCATCGGCGGCGGCCTGATCGGATCGGCCGTCGCCCGCGAGCTCGCGCTCAATGGCCTGCGCGTCCTGCTCTTCGAGCGGGGGCGGCCGGAGAGGACCGCGTCGTGGGCGGCCGCGGGGATGCTCTCCCCCCTCGCCGAATCCGAGGATGCGGGTGGCTTTCTCGACTTCCTGCGCGCGAGCCGGAAGCTGTATCCCTCCTTCACACGCTCGATCGAGGAGGCGACCGGGCTGCCTACGGGATACCGGAGCGAAGGCACATTCCTCGTCGCGCTCAACGAATCCGACGAAGCAGCGCTGAGACAGCGCTTCGCCTGGCAGCGCGCCGCCGATCTTCCCGTCGAATGGCTCACGGGAGACGAGACTCGCCAATTCGAACCGGCAATCAGCGGCGAAGCGCGCGCCGCACTGCGCTTCGACGAAGACCATCAGGTGGACAATCGGCTGCTGCTCGAGGCGCTACGGGTTGCGGCCGGGCACGCAGGAGTCGACCGTCGAATCGAGGAGGTGGCGGGTATCGTACGCCAGGGCGAGCGGGTGTCAGGGGTGCAGCTTCGGAGCGGAGAAAGGGTGGAGGCGGGCTGGGTGGTGGTCGCGGCAGGTGTGTGGTGCTCCCGGCTGGAAGGGCTTCCTCGCCCTTTGCCGCTACGGCCCGTGCACGGACAACTTCTGGCGCTTCATCCCGGACGGCCGCTGATCCGGCACGTCCTCGATTCACCCCGCATCTACCTCGTCCCGAGGGCGGACGGCAGGGTCATCGTGGGAGCTACGGTCGAGGAGATCGGGTTCGAGCAGCGGGTGACCGCGGCAGGCATCCACACTCTGCTGGGCGCCGCTCTCGAGCTGATACCTGAGCTCGAGCACGCGCGCTTCGGCGAGAGCTGGTCGGGGCTCCGCCCTGGCACGCCGGATCACCTGCCTATCCTCGGGGCGGACCCCGATCTGCCGAACCTCGTCTACGCCACCGGACACTACCGGAACGGCGTGCTGCTGACGCCAATCACCGCTGAAGTGGTCGCAGACCTCGTCATGGATCGCCCTTCTCGCCTGCCTCTCGCCGCCTACGCGCCGGACCGCTTCGGGCCCGCCGGGTAGCGGGAGCGGTCACGCACCGAGACGAGCGATCACCCGCCGAGGTAGGTCGTCGTATACCACCCCACGATCAGGTCACCCCACCCCTGCGCAACCGCGGCGCCCACGGCGAGGAAGATCCCGAAAGGAACCAGCTTGCGCGTCTTCAGGGTGATCGGCAGAAACACGATCGAGCCTGACAGTGCGCCAAAGAAGATCGCCAGGATGGCTCCGATCGGCCCGAGGAAGGCGCCCACCATCGCCATCATCTTGATATCCCCGCCGCCCATCGCCGGCTTCTTCAGCCACCACTCCCCCATCATGCCCGCAAGATAGAGCAGCCCGAAGCCGACGCCGGCGCCCAGCAGCGACTGCGCGAGCGTGACGCCACCGGGAGCGACTGACAGCGCCACGCCGGCCAGGGCGCCGCCCAGCGTGAACTCGTCAGGAATGATGTAGGTACGCGCGTCGGTCAGCGCGATCCCCAGCAGGAGGGTGAAGAAGACGGCGACGGCCAGGGCCTGCCAGGCGACGCCGTGCCGAACGACTGCCGCCAACCAGATCAGCGCGCTGGCAAGCTCGACCAGCGGGTACTGGGGAGAGATCCGCACCCCGCACCCCCTGCACCGGCCGCGCAGCAGCAGATAGCTGAGAACGGGGATATTGTCCCGCCAGCCGATCTGCAGACCGCACCGCGGGCAGCGGGAACGGGGTTGTACCACCGACTCCCCGGCGGGTAATCGATAGATACAGACATTGAGAAACGATCCGATCGCTGCACCGATCAGGGCCGCGACCACCCGGATGAACCAGTCGGACGTCATCGCCGTCAGCGCGTGAGTTCATACAACAGAATCGCCGCTGCGGCGGCGACGTTCAGGGATTCGGCACGGCCGCGCAGCGGGATTCCCACGGTTCCGTCCACTGTGGCCCGAACTTCGGGCGAAATGCCGGCCCCCTCGTTACCGAGGACCAGCCCGACCCGCCGGTCGTTGGGCCGCGGTGGCTCCGCCCCCGCCTCGGCTGCCAGCAGCCGGTACCGCGCCGCGCGCAGCCGGCGTGCCGCCTCCTCCCACTCACACGTCAGTATCGGCACCCGGAAGAGAGAACCTGCGGCCGCGCGCACGGACTTCGGGTTCCATGGGTCGACCGTGCCGGGCAGCGCGATCACGGCGGTCGCGCCGAGCGCCTCCGCCGTGCGTGTCAGGGTGCCGAAATTGCCCGGATCCTGGATGGCGTCGAGCAGCAGCACCACCGAATCACCCCGAGCGTTCTCGATCGCTTCGAAGGTGCCGCGCTCGATCCGCGCGACGGCCAGCACCCCCTGCGGGTGCTCTGTGGCGGCGAGACGGACGAATTCGTCTTCCGCAACGCGGCGTATGGGAATACCCTTGCGGTCGGCAGCGGCCAGTAGCTCCACTCCTCGTGGACTGTCCTCCAGAGAGGACGCCGCAAGGATCCAGTCCGTCTGAAGGCCGGAGGCCAGAAGGTCTTCCACGACGCGAATTCCCTCGGCCAGGAAGCGTTGCTCCTCCTGCCGTTTCTTGCGTCGCTGGAGGGCTCGTACCTGCCTGGCTTCGCGCTCGCTGAGGGTCGGGCGGCTCTGGTCCAAGTCTTGCTCCCCGCGGGAGGCGTCCCGCGACACTAACGTCTTGCCAGGATATCACTTATGCTGACATTACGAACCTTCGCGCAGCGAGCGGGGGTGATCGCCGTCGCCGGCACGGCCCTGTCCGCTGGAGGTTGCGCCACCGCCGCCTCGGTCACCCCGGAGCAGGAAGCCCAACTCGGGGCGCAATACTCCGCGGAGATCAACCAGCAGCTGCCGATCGTTCAGAACTCGGCGGTTCACAGCTACATCAACCAGCTCGGCCGCTCGATCGCGAGCCGGGTCGACCCGCGCCTGACCTACACGTTCTACGTGGTCAACTCGGACGAGGTGAACGCCTTCGCGGTGCCGGGCGGCTACATCTACGTGAACCGGGGGCTCATCGAACGCGCCGCGACGATGTCGGAGCTGGCGGGCGTGCTCGGCCACGAGATCGGTCACGTGGTGGAGCGGCACGGCCTCGAGCAGATGGCCAGGATGCAGAACACCGAGCTCGGGGTCAATCTGGCCTACATCCTCCTCGGCCGGCAGCCCGGCGCGCTCGAATCGCTGGCGTTGCAGGGCGGAGCGGCCGTGTTCTTCGCGAGCCACAGCCGCGCGGACGAGAACCAGGCGGACGAGGTCGCGGTACAATACATGGTACAGTCAGGGATCGATCCGAACGGGATCGTGGCCATGTTCCAGCGACTGATCGACGAGCAGCAGCGCAGTCCGAGTACTGTCGAGCAGTGGTTCTCCACCCACCCGCTCACCCAGGATCGCATTCAGCACGTGCAGTCGCTGATCGACCGTCTCGGGGCGACCTCGAACCTGAGGCGCGACTCCGAAGAATACCAGGCGTTCCGCAACCGGGTGAGGCAGCTTCCGCGCTAGACATGCCAGCGACGCAGGGCAGGCCGATGACATCCTGGGCGGCACGAGCGATCCGGCTCGTGCCGCTGTTTCTCGTGGTCATCGTCGCCGGCTGCGTCAGCGAACATCGGGAACAGGAAGTCGGTGACCTGATGGCCATCGACATCAACGCCCAGATCCCGCTGGTGCGCGATTCCGCCCTGAATGCTTACATCACCACCCTCGGCTCGACGCTGGCGCAGGTGAGCGAACGCCCCGGCCTGAGCTACCGATTCTACGTGATCAACTCGCCGAGCGTGAATGCCTTTGCCTTGCCGGGCGGTCACATCTACCTCTCTCGGGGGTTGATCGAGCAGACCCGCTCCGGGAGCGAGCTGGCCGCCGCCTTGGCGCACGAGATCGGCCACGTGGCCGAGCGGCACGGTGTTGCCAAGATGGAACGCCAGCTACGCACGGGCTCGCTGGTCTCGACGCTCTACGACCTGATCCTGGGCGGAGAGCCCGAAATCCTGCAGCGGGATGCGCTGCAGATCGGCAGCATCCTGTGGAACGCGCGACACTCCCGCAGGGCCGAGAAACAGGCGGACGCGAAAGCGGTTGAGTACCTGCAGCGGGCCGGCTTGGACCCCCATGCCATGGTGAGTCTTCTGCGCAAGCTGGTCGCCGTGGAGTCGCAGGACTCCAGCCTCGTAGCCGGTTGGTTCTCCACGCATCCGCTCACCAAGGAGCGAATCGCACAGGCCGAACGGGCGATCGACGATACCTTGGGGGAGATCGAGGTAGCGGCGGACGAGCCAGTGGCCCTCCTGCCTGAGTACCTCGAGCGCTATCCCCTCTTTCTGGAGCGGCTAGCCAGCGTGCCCGGACCCTCACTTCTGCGCTGATCTCGTGACACTTCCGGTCGTTCTCACCATTGCGGGTTCCGACTCGGGCGGCGGAGCCGGAATCCAGGCTGATCTGAAGACCTTTACCGCCTTTGAGACGTTCGGCACCAGCGCGGTGACGGCCGTCACGGTCCAGAACACGCGGGGGGTGTCGGGCTTCCACAGCATTCCGGTAGAGACCGTCATCGCCCAGATCGCCGTGGTAGCGGAGGACCTGCGTCCGCGAGCGGTCAAGAGCGGCATGCTGGCAACCGCCGAGCTGGTGGAGGGCGTGGCCGCGGCGATCCGGGAGAACGGGCTCGCCAACTACGTGCTCGACCCGGTCATGGTGGCCACCAGCGGCGATCGGCTCCTGGCGGTAGAGGCGGAGGCGCGCATCCGCGACCATCTCCTCCCCCTCGCCACTCTCGTCACCCCAAACCTGGACGAAGCGTCGCTGCTACTCGGTCGGCCTGTCTGCGACGTCCCCGCCATGCGGGAGGCGGCCAGCGAGCTGGTCGCCCTGGGCGCGCACGCGGCGCTGCTGAAGGGAGGGCACCTGCGGGGACCGGAGGTGGTGGATGTGCTCTTTGATGGCACCGAGTTCCACGAGTGGCGGAGACCGCGTCTCGACACGCGGAACACCCACGGTACCGGGTGCACCCTCTCTGCCGCGGTTGCCGCCGGGCTTGCGCACGGACGACCCCTCGTGACGGCGGTTGCCGACGCCCTCGACTATGTCCACCGGGCCATGGTCTCAGCGCCGGGCCTCGGCCATGGCCACGGGCCGCTCAACCACCTGGTACCGGGTAGGCTGGGAGAATCGGCGGAAAAATGAGGAGGCGGGGCCGCAACCCTCATCATGCCTCGGTGGCGAGGTTGGGCGCGGCGAGCCGCGGGATGGCGAGCCGCAGGAGGGTCGCCAATCGATCGCGCACCTGGGCGCCTACGCGTAGCACCTCGGCGTGCGACAGTGGGCCAGGCGCCAGTCCGGAAGCCACGTTCGTGATGCAGGAGATCGCGCCCACCCGCATCTCGAGCGCCCGCGCCGCGATCACCTCGGGAACGGTGGACATCCCTACGGCGTCTGCGCCGAGGCGCCGCAGCATGGCGATCTCCGCCGGCGTTTCATAGCTGGGCCCGGGCAGCGCCGCGTATACGCCCTCGTCCACCGAAATGCCCGCCCCGAGGGCGCAGGCCGCCAGCTGCCTCCGCACCTCCGGATCGTACGCCGCCGACATGTCCGGGAAACACGGCCGCACTCCCGCGCTCGGCCCCACCAGCGGGTTGCGACCCATCAGGTTGAGGTGGTCGGCGATGATCATCAGGTCGCCCGGCCTCATCCCCGGGCGGATCCCACCCGCGGCATTCGTCAACAGCAGCAGGTTCGCCCCGAGGCTGGAGAGTGCGCGAAGAGGCGCCACGACCTGAGACGGTGACCAGCCCTCGTAGAGGTGCCAGCGACCCGTGAGCACGGCCAGCTCCACACCCTCGAGAATACCGACGGTGAGCGCACCGGCATGTCCGTCGACGGTGGTTCGGGGGAAGCCGGGGATCTCCGCGTACGGCAGACGGACCGGGTCCGATAGCTCCTCGGCGACGGTGCCCAGTCCCGAGCCGAGCACCAGCACCGCGGCGGGCGCCCGCGTGATTCGCTCCCTCAGGTACGCGACAGTTTCTTCCATTCCGGAGGCAAGTGCCATTTTGGCGCGGTGTGGCAGGCCGGTTTCCGGGCAAAATGGCAGAAATCGGGCCGGTTATCTGGCATATGCGTTGCACCTTCCCCCGCCCGCACTCCCGTCCGTCCGGGCGGTGAGGTCGACGACTATTTCACTCTGAGAAGGGAGCACCCATGGCGAAAGTCATCGGGATCGACCTGGGGACGACAAACTCCGTTGTCGCTGTAATGGAGGGTGGAGATCCGGTCGTGATCCCCAACGCCGAAGGCGGTCGGACCACCCCCTCCGTGGTGGCGTTCACCAAGGACGGAGAGCGCCTGGTGGGTCAGGTTGCGCGCCGCCAGGCGATCACCAACCCGGCCAACACCGTCTTCTCCATCAAGCGCTTCATGGGCCGCAAGGAGACCGAGGTGCAGGAGGAGGAGAAGATGGTGCCGTACGAGGTGGTCAGCGGTCCCAACGGCCTCGCGACGGTGAAGATCCCCAACGCGGGGAAGACCTTCTCGCCGCCCGAGATCTCCGCGATGATCCTGCAGAAGATGAAGCAGACCGCGGAGGACTACCTCGGCCAGCAGGTGACGCAGGCCGTGATCACGGTCCCAGCCTACTTCAACGATGCGCAGCGCCAGGCGACCAAGGACGCGGGCAGGATCGCCGGCCTGGAGGTCCTGCGCATCATCAACGAGCCCACCGCGGCGGCGCTCGCCTACGGGCTCGATAAGAAGAAGGACGAGAAGATCGCCGTCTACGACCTCGGTGGCGGAACGTACGACATCTCCATCCTGGAGCTCGGTGATGGGGTCTTCGAGGTCAAGGCTACTAACGGCGACACCCACCTGGGCGGTGACAACTTCGACCAGCGCATCATCGACTGGCTGGTCGAGGAGTTCAAGAAGGATCAGGGAATCGACCTCTCCAAGGATCCGATGGCGCTGCAGCGCCTCAAGGAAGCGGCGGAGAAGGCGAAGATGGAGCTGTCGACCACCATGCAGACAGACATCAACCTGCCCTTCATCACCGCCACGCAGGAGGGTCCGAAGCACCTCAACATGACCCTGACCCGGGCGAAGTTCGAGCAGCTCGTCGATGACCTGGTCCAGCGCACCATCCCGCCCATGGAGAAAGCGCTCCAGGACGCCGGGCTGAAGGCTTCGGACATCGACGAGGTGATCCTGGTGGGCGGCTCGACCCGGATCCCCAAGATCCAGCAGGTGGTGAAGGACTTCTTCGGGAAGGACCCCCACAAGGGGGTCAACCCCGACGAGGTGGTGGCGATCGGTGCTGCAATCCAGGGCGGCGTCCTGGCCGGAGACGTCAAGGACGTGCTGCTCCTGGATGTCACCCCGCTCTCGCTGGGCATCGAGACGCTCGGTGGCGTAATGACGACGCTGATCCCGCGTAACACCACCATCCCGACGAAGAAGACCGAGGTCTTCTCGACCGCGGAGGACAACCAGACGACGGTGGAGATTCACGTCCTCCAGGGTGAGCGGGAGATGGCGATGTACAACAAGACCATCGGCAAATTCCAGCTCACCGGAATTCCGCCGGCACCGCGCGGGGTGCCGCAGATCGAGGTCACGTTCGACATCGACGCTAACGGCATCCTGCACGTCTCGGCCAAGGATCGGGCGACCGGCAAGGAGCAGAAGATCCGCATCGAAGCCTCCAGCGGGCTCTCCGACCAGGAGATCGAGCGGATGGTGAAAGACGCCGAGTCCCACGCTGAAGAGGACCGGAAGCGCCGCGAGGAGGTCGAAGCGCGCAATCGGCTCGACGCGATGGTCTACGAGGTCGAGAAGAACATGAAGGAGTGGGAGGACAAGCTCGACGAAAGCTCCAAGAGCAACCTCAACGATGCGCTCGAGCGCTCGCGCAAGGCGCTGAAGGAGGGCAGCACCGACGAGATCCGGAGCTCTCTCGAGGCGCTGCAACAGGCGTACTCGGCCGCCGGGGCCGCCATCTATCAGGCGCAGCAGGCCGCGGGCGCGGCCAGCGACGCCGGGTTCACCGGTGGAGCAACGGCCGGCGCCGGTTTCGCGGACGACGCCACCTCCCAGGCGACGTCCACCGGGGATGAGGAGGTGGTCGAGGCCGACTACGAGATCGTGGAAGAGGACAAGAAGTAGCCCTCTCCACGAATCGAGCTGCTCTAAGAACTGGTCTCATCCCTGCAGGGGTGAGACCAGTTCGCGTCAGGAGCCTAAACCGCTTTCCCAGCCCCGCGGAACCTGTGTAGGTTGAGCGTGTCGTACGGTGGGCACGCACCGTTCCCGCCGGTACCCTGCACGAGGCACCTCCATGCTAGACCCTGTACGCGCAAAGCTGAGGATCATCGGGTTCACCGCCGTTGCCTTCTTCGGCGGGGTGCTGATCGCATCCGGGATGGAGTGGACGGCCGGCTCGCAGGCCGCGACGCTCTTCCAGGATCCCCCTGCCCGCTCGGAGACGCGACCGGTCGCCGAGCTGAGCGAGGCCTTCGTCGCGATCGCGGAAGCGGTGACGCCCGCCGTCGTCAGCATCCACACGCAGACGTCGGTGCAGCTCTCCGAGCAGCGGGAGCGCATCCCCGAGGGGCTGCGGGAGTTCTTCCCCTTCCCGCCGGACGAAGAGATGTTCCAGGAGGGAGGAGGGACGGGCTTCATCATCTCCGAGGATGGCTACGTGATGACGAACAACCACGTGGTCGAAGGCGCCGAGAGGATCACCGTCACCCTCAACGATCGCTCGGTCCATGATGCCCACGTGGTGGGGCGGGACCCAACTACGGACGTGGCGGTGATCAAGCTGGACGGAAGCGGATATCCGGCTGTCCAGCTCGGAGACCCGAACAAGACGCGGGTCGGTGAATGGGTTCTGGCGGTCGGCAACCCGCTCGGACTCGACTTCACCGTCACGGCGGGGATCGTCAGCGCCAAGGGGAGGCCGCTCAACATCCTCCGCCGCAACATCGACGACGACCAGCTGAGCGGCTACGCGGTCGAGAGCTTCATTCAGACCGACGCCGCCATCAATCCCGGAAACTCGGGCGGGCCGCTGGTGAACATCGACGGGCAGGTGATCGGCATCAACTCGGCGATTGCCTCCCAGACCGGCCTGAACGTGGGGTACGGCTTCGCGGTCCCCATCGACCTCGCGCGCCGCGTGGCGGACGACCTGATCCGCTACGGCAGCGTTCGCCGGCCGATCCTGGGCGTGCGCATCGCCGACATCGACGCGCTGGACGCGGAGTACCTCGGTCTTCCTTCCGTGGGAGGCGTGATCGTGCAGGATTTCAGCCAGGAGGACAGCCCCGCGGAGGCCGCGGGAGTCCGCCCGAACGACGTCATCGTCAAGGTAGACGGGGAGCCGGTGTCGCAGGTGAACGAGCTACAGGCGAAGATCCTCAATCGCCGACCGGGAGAGGTGGTGCAGCTGGAGGTGCTCCGGAACGGCGAGCGCCAGCGCTTCGAGGTTCGGCTGGCGGAAGCCCCGACCAGCGCCGGAATGACCAGGGCGGAGCCAACGACGCCTCGCGGCACGGTCTCCGGGATGGGCAGGCTGGGGATTTCCGTCGCGCCGTCGTCGCCGCAGCTCGCACAGGAGCTGAACTGCGGCCGGATGGTGGATCCCGACCGCGGGCTGCTGGTAACGGACTTTGTCCCCGGAAGCCCTGCGGCGCGGCGGATCGGGCTGTGCGCGCGCATCCTGGAGGTCGACGGGAAAGCCGTGACCACGCCGCAGGAACTCGCCAGCGAGATCGAGTCGAAGCGCCCGGGTCAGATCATCGGGTTGACCTTGCTGACCCCCGACGGCAGCCGTGCGCTGGCCACCGTGCGTATACCGTCCGCCAACGGAAGCAGCCGGTGAGGTAGACCTTCCGTCCCGGAGAGCCCGACCCGAAAAGCGAGCTCCGGGACGGGTCGTTTTCCGTGGCCGCAGGCGGCCATTCCGTTGACCCTATTTCCGGTCGGATCTATATTTGCGGACGACCTCGGGCGAAAGTGGCGGAACTGGCAGACGCACCAGACTTAGGATCTGGCGACTTCGGTCGTGGGGGTTCGAGTCCCCCCTTTCGCACCTTCGAGCGATTGATCATCAACGGTTTTCTGACATAGACGGATGCCCGCCGAGACCAGCGACCTGACCATCGCGGTCCAGGAGCCGAGTGCCTGGAGCCGCCGCCTGACCATCACCGTCCCAGCGGAGCGGGTTCAGCATGTCCGCAAGGAGATCTCTCGTCAGGTCGCCCAGAACGCACGGCTTCCGGGCTTCCGCAAGGGGAAGCTTCCCCCCAGCCTGATCGAGCGCCAGTTCGGCCCCTCGATCGACCAGGAAACGATCGATCGCACCATCCAGAGTGCCTACCGCGAAGCGCTCGAAACGGAGGGGCTGAACCCGATCACCCAGGGCAAGGTCGATAAGATCGAGTACCAGAAGGGTGAGGCGCTCTCCTTCGAGGTGGAGCTGGAGGTTCGACCGGAGGTCCAGCTCCAGCGCACCGGCGGGTTCAGCCTGCAGCGCCCCGCGAGCGACGTGTCGGAGGAGGACGTGGACGCGGTGCTCGAGCGCCTGCAGAACGATCGCGCCAACTGGGAGCCTCTCCCCGAAGGGCAGAAGCCGGTGCTGGAGAACCGCGTGACGGTGGAGATCACCGCCGACGAAGGGGAGGAGGCCGCCGAGCCTCGCACGTACCGGTTCATACTGGGAGAAGGCCAGGCGATCCCGGCGGTCGAGGAGGCGATCATGAGCCTGGCGGCGAATGAGGAAGGCGACTTCACCGTCACCTTCCCCGAGGACTTCCCGGACGAAGAGCGCCGCGGCCAGCAGCAGAACCTCCATATCAGACTCCTGGAGGCGAGCTCCAAGGTCCTCCCGGAGCTGAACGACGATTTCGCGAAGACGATTGGCGAATTCGAGGACCTCGCCGCGTTGCGGGCCCGCGTCCTGGAGGATCTCCAGGCCGACGCGAAGGAGCGAGCGGACGCGGAGGTGCGACGCCAGCTCATCGATCAGATCATCCAGGCGAATCCGTTTGAGCTCCCGCGATCGATGGTGGAGCGCTACCTGGACGAGCTGACCGGCCACTCGCACGAGGACGGGCACGACCACAACCACACCCCCGAGGAGGAAGCGGAGATCGCCCGCTTCCGGGAGCAGCTACGGCCGCAGGCCGAGTGGAGCATCAAACGCCTGCTGATCATCGATTCCGTCGCCGAGGCGGAGGGATTGCGTGCGACGCAGGACGACATCGATCGGCGCGTCGAGGAGCTGGCTGAGCGGCACAACCTCACTCCCACCGAGGTCTGGCTCCAGCTCGAGAAAGCGGGGCAGCTCGAGGTGCTGGAGCGGGAGCTCACGGAGAACAAGGTGTTCGAGCACCTCCTCGGCCAGAGCACGGTGGCATAGCCGCGGCGCCGACGTCCAAGAACCGGAGAACAGGTCAGAATGCCCATTTATGCCCCGTACGTCATCGAGCGCTCCAGCCGCGGAGAGCGGTCGTATGACATCTTTTCGCGGCTGCTCATGGACCGGATCGTGTTCCTGGGCAGCGCGATCAACGATGACGTGGCCAACGTCATCATCGCCCAGCTCCTTTTCCTGCAGGCGGACAACCCGGAAAAGGACATCTACCTCTACATCAACTCGCCGGGTGGCTCGGTCTACGCGGGACTGGCCATCTACGACACGATGCAGTTCCTCAGCTGCCCGGTGAACACCTATTGCATGGGAATTGCCGCGAGCATGGGATCCTTCCTTCTCGCGGCCGGTACGAAGGGGAAGCGGTTCGCGCTGCCGAACTCGCGCATCATGCTCCATCAGCCCTCGATGAGCTTCGCTCAGGGCACCGCAGCCGACATCGAGATCCAGGCGAAGGAGATCCTGTATCTCCGCGAGCGCCTGAACCAGATCTATGCCGAGAAGACGGGGCAGCCGGTGGAGCGAATCAACGAGGACCTCGATCGGGATCGGTTCATGTCGCCTCAGGAGGCCCTCGAATACGGCCTCATCGACAGCGTCATTACCCGCAAGGGAGACGTGGTGGAGGTGCAGCATTCGGAGGCCGACACTGATATCTGAGATTTCGCCGCCGCGCGTGCGGCGGTGAATCCCGTTCTTTCCTTTCGCGGTTGAAGTCCATGGCGAGCGACAAGCACCTCCGCTGCTCCTTCTGCGGCAAATCGAAGGACGCGGTGAAGCGGTTCATCTCCGGACCCTCCGTTTACATCTGCAACGAGTGCATCTCGCTGTGTAACGAGATCCTCGCGGAGGAGGAGGAGAAGGAGGCGTCCAGCACGCCGACGCCGCTCCCGACTCCCCGCGAGATCAAGGAAGCGCTCGACCAGTACGTCATCGGTCAGGAGAACGCCAAGCGCTCCCTCGCCGTCGCCGTCTACAACCACTACAAGCGGGTCAACCAACAGGCGGCCGGCGGGGACGAGGTCGAGCTCGATAAGTCGAACATCCTGCTGATCGGCTCGACCGGTGTGGGCAAGACGCTGCTCGCGCAGACGCTCGCGCGAACCCTGCGCGTGCCCTTTACCATCGTCGACGCGACCACGCTGACCGAGGCGGGCTACGTGGGCGAGGATGTCGAGAACATCCTGGTGCGCCTGCTGCAAGCGGCGGACTTCAACGTGGCCGAGTGCGAGCGGGGGATCATCTACATCGACGAGATCGACAAGATCGCCCGCAAGAGCGAGAACCCCTCCATCACCCGGGACGTTTCGGGCGAGGGGGTGCAGCAGGCGCTGCTGAAGATCCTCGAAGGGACCACCGCGTCGGTCCCGCCCCAGGGCGGACGGAAGCACCCGCAGCAGGAATACATCCAGATCAACACGCGGGACATCCTGTTCATCTGTGGTGGTGCGTTCGATGGCCTGGAGAAGATCATCCAGGCGCGAACCGGGCGGCAGCAGATTGGCTTCTCGGGGGTTTCCTCCTCCGGGCTGAAGGACGAGCGTAACCCCTTCCGCGACGTGGAGCCGGAGGACCTGCTGCGCTTCGGACTGATCCCGGAGCTGGTGGGCCGCTTGCCGGTGGTGGTCACGCTCGACAACCTCGACGAGGAGGCGCTAGTTCGCATCCTGGCCGAGCCCAAGAACGCGATTCTGAAGCAGTACAAGAAGATCCTCGCGATGGAGGGGGTCGGCCTGACCTTCGACCCCGCGGCGGTGCGGGCGATCTCGAAGAAGGCGCTCGAGCGGGGGACCGGCGCCCGCGGCCTCCGCGCCGTCATCGAGGAGGTGATGTGCGACGTGATGTTCGACATCCCCTCACGGCCCGACGTGCGGGAAGTGGTGGTCACACCGGAGAGCATCACCGACGGCATCCCGCCGTTGCTGATCCTGGCCGCGGAGCCGAAGCAGAAGAAGGAGGCGTAGGGGACGATAGGTTGTGCGTTGTCGGTTATCCGTTGTCAGTCGGGCAGATTCAGACTGATTGCTTGCCCCGCGGTGACTCCGCGGGGCATTTTCGTCGCCCGCAACTACTCCGCTTCGGTCCGGACCAAGTAACGGCTTCGGATAACGGATGACGGATACCGGTAACCGATAACTGATGACCGATAACCTCGGCCGAAGGCCGAACATGCACATCAAATCCGTCTCCTTCGCCGGGGCCATCGGGCAGCCGGGGCAGGCGCCGCCGGAGTCCGTCGCCGGACTGGCGCAGATCGCCTTCTCCGGGCGGTCAAACGTGGGAAAATCCAGTCTGATCAACCGCCTCCTGGGAAGGACGCGGACCCCTATCGCGCGCGTATCACAGAATCCGGGGAAGACGCAGGAGATCAACTTCTACCACGTGCGCGCAGAGCCGGACGATTTCTGTCTCGTGGATCTGCCCGGCTACGGGTACGCGCGGGTGCCGAAGGCCGTGCGGGAGCGGTGGCGGCCGCTCATCAACGCATATCTCGCGGGGGATACGGCGCCGCGGGGCGTCGTGCAGCTCATCGACATGCGGCACGGGCCTTCACGGGAGGACATGGTGGCGATCGACTACCTGGCCGAGCTGAAAATCCCTGTGCTCTTCGTGCTCACCAAGGCCGACAAGCTCAACGCCACCCAGCGGGCGGCGGCGATGCAGAAGATTCCCGGGCGCCTGGGCGTCGACCCTGACCAGGTGCTACCGGTCTCGGCCCATTCCGGCCAGGGAATCGAGCACCTGCTCGAGACCATCGGCGCGCTGCTCGAATAAGCCAGCGCGCAGCGCTCGCTTGCCGGTCGGGGATCCTTACCCCTCCTTACCCTTCCAGGCCGTACTCCTTGATCTTGCGGTAGAGCGTCCGCTCGCCGATGCCGAGGTTCCGCGCCGCCTTGCGCCGGTTTCCCTTTACTTCCTTGAGGGCAATGGCGATGGCCTCGCGCTCGAGGTCCTGCATCGTCATACCGGGGCGATAGACGACCGCATCCTCCTCCACCGCTTCCCGTGGTGGCTCCGGCGCACCCAGCTCCGCGCTGCCCAGCAGCGCGCCGCCCGGGAGCGGAGAGTAGACGTGGTAGCCGGCGAGCTCCTCCTGACGCCTGCGCTGGCGGTAGGCCTCGAACTCCCTCCGCAGGTCGTCCACGTCCAGCTTGAGGTCGAACAGCGTGCGGAGGATGAACTCGATTTCCGGCGACGTGGCCTCGCCGGGCGGCCGGCTCGCGGGCCGCACGGGTACCGGCAGCAGGGCGCCCCGGTTGCCGCGCACCTCCGCCGGGATGTCCTGTGCGCGGATCGTCCGTCCAGGAGCGAGCACCACCATGGACTCAACCAGGTTGCGCAGCTCACGAACATTGCCCGGCCAGGAATAGTCGACGAGGATCTGCAGGGCCTCGGGCTCGATGCCGCGGAAGGGTCGGTCGTGCTGCTGACTGAACTCGCGAATGAACTTGTCGATCAGCAGCGGAATGTCCTCGCGACGCTCGCGGAGCGGCGGCAGCTCGATGAGGAGCACGTTGAGCCGGTGATACAGGTCTCGACGGAACTCCCCCAGCTGCACCTCGTCGCGAAGGCTCTGGTTCGTCGCCGCGATGACCCGGACGTCCACCCGGATCGGGTCTTCCCCACCCACGCGCCGGAACTCGCGCTCCTCCAGCACACGCAGCAGCTTCGTCTGCGTGGCGAGCGGCATCTCCCCGATCTCGTCGAGAAAGATCGTGCCGGTGTGCGCCAGCTCGAAGAATCCCTTGCGCAGTGAGGCGGCGCCGGTGAATGCCCCCTTCTCGTGCCCGAACAGCTCGGACTCCAGCAGCGTTTCGGGCAGCGCGGCCACGTTGACGGCGATGAAGGGACGATGGCGCCGCGCTGAGAGCGCGTGGATGCCGCGCGCCACCAGCTCCTTGCCGGTGCCGCTCTCCCCCTGGATCAGCACGGTCGAGTCCACCGAGGCGATCTGGACCACCCGCTCCAGGACCTCTTCCATCACCTCGGATTGCCCGATGATCCCGGTCACCTCGCGCAGCCGCTCGCGTTCGATCAGACGGCGTCCGACCAGGACCACCTCTTCGACGTCGATCGGCTTGGAGAGGCACTCGGAGATCCCCAGCTCCCGACACCGCTCGCGAGTGGTGTGCTCGGTCTGCTCCGTCAGGCCGATGACGGGAATTCCGGTGCCCCGGGCGGCGAGAATCAGGCTCTGCGCGTGCTTCTCCCGCAGGTGCCCGGTGAGGATCAGGAGCACGGGCTCTCCCCGAGCATCGGCCAGGGATTCACCTCCGGTCAACAGCTCCACGGCAAATCCGGCCGCTTCGAAGCCGCCTCGGAGTCGGACCGCCGGCTCGAGGTCTGCCGTTGTGATGACGATCGTCCCGCTCACCCGTTAGCACCCACGTGTTTCCGGGCACCGTTCATGTACGAACGCTCCCCTGCGTGTAGAACGGCGGTTTCACCACTTCGGCCGGTATGCCCTGCCCCCGTATGACGATTTCGATCTCGGCGCCTGGTTGCGCGCTCTCCGCCGGGAGATACGCCAGGCCAATGCCCACTCCCAGCGAAGGGCTCACTGTTCCGCTGGTGACCACCCCTCCTCCACTCGGAGTACGCACCTCGTAGCCCGGGCGCGGGAAGCCGCGCTCACGTAGGCGGAAGCCCGCGAGCTTGCGTTCGATGCCCGCTTCCTTCTGTCGGATCAACGCCTGTCGCCCGATAAAGTCCTCCTTTCCGAGCTTCACGACCCAGCCGAGGCCCGCCTCGAGCGCGGTGTGCTCCTCATCGAGATCGTTTCCATACAGGGCATACCCCATCTCCAGGCGCAGCGTGTCACGCGCTCCCAGGCCCGCGGGGATCAATCCTTCGGCTTTCCCTGCCTCGAGCAGCGCACGCCACAGGGGCACTGCATCCCGGTTCTCCAGGTAGATCTCGAACCCGTCCTCACCCGTGTAGCCGGTGCGGCTGAGCAGCGCCTTCCGGTCGAGCAATCGGCCCTCGCGAAAGTGGTAGTAGCCGATGTCGTCCAGCCGGTCGCCCGTCAGGCGCTCCAGGATCGCCTGGGCCCTCGGCCCCTGCAGCGCGAGCAAGGCGATGTCGTCCGACCGGTCGATGATCTCCACGTCGAAGCGCCCCGCATGTTCACGCAGGTGGGCTAGATCCTTCTCCCGATTCGAGGCATTGACGACCAGGAGGAAGTGCTCCGGAAAGCGATAGACGAGCAGGTCGTCCACCACCCCGCCGTCCTGCTTCAGCAGCGTCGAGTACTGCGCCTGACCCACGGAGGCGCGATCGACGTCGTTGCTGGTGACGTACTGCACGAACTCGCGCGCCTCCCGACCGCGCACCTCCACCTCCCCCATGTGTGAGACATCGAAGAGGCCAGCGGCCGTGCGCACCGCCTGGTGCTCCGCCGTGATCCCGGTCGGGTACTGGACCGGCATCTCGTAGCCGGCAAAGGGCACCAGCCGCGCACCCAGAGCCACGTGCTCGGCGCGCAGGGGAGTGGGCTTCAGGGGCATGCTGTGAGGATGTTGATTCAATTACGAATTACGAATTACGAATGCGTAATTTAAAATTTTGAATTCTTAATTTTGGATTGGCCGCCACTGCCACGCGACGGTACAGCACGGATACTGTGTCGGACTCTGACGGGCTGCACCGAGCAATTCCCGCTCGGGTTCGAGCTCGGCCAGTAATTCGTAATTCGTAATTCAAAATCCAAAATTCAAAACTCAAAATTCAAAATTCCCAGCCGGCGCCATCAACGTAGCCATTATGGCTTTCTGCACGTGCAGGCGGTTCTCGGCCTGGTCGAACACGCGCGACTGCGGACCTTCGAGCACCTCTTCGGTGACCTCTTCGCCGCGGTGAGCGGGGAGGCAGTGCAGGAAGATGGCGCGGGGGGCGGCGCGGGCCATGAGGCCGGCGTCGATGCAGTAGCCGGCGAAATCCAGTGCCCGCTGCGCGGCCTCTTCCTCCTGACCCATGGAAGCCCAGACGTCGGTGTTGACCACGTCGGCACCCTCCACCGCCTCGGCGGGGTCGCGGGTGAGCACCAGCGGAGTCGCGCCGCGCGCCCGCTCGAGGATCACCGGGTCCGGGTCGTACCCTTCCGGACAGGCGAGACGGAGCTCGAAGCCGAAGCGGTAGGCCGCATTCAGCCAGGAGTTCGCCATGTTGTTACCGTCGCCCACCCAGGCGATCTTGAGGCGCGGCAGCTCGTTGCCGAAGTTCTCGCGGATCGTGAGCAGGTCCGCCATGACCTGGCAGGGGTGCACCAGGTCCGTGAGGCCGTTGATGACGGGAACCGAGGCGAAGCGCGCCAGCTCCTCGACCTCATCGTGCCCGAAGGTGCGGATCATGATGCCGTCGACGTAGCGCGATAGGACACGGGCTGTGTCGCGAATCGGCTCACCGCGCCCGAGTTGCACATCGCGGCTCGATAGGAAGAGCGCGTGTCCGCCCAGCTGCAGCGTCCCGACCTCGAAGGAGACTCGGGTGCGCGTGGAGCTCTTGGCAAAGATCATCGCCAGCGTCTTCCCCTCGAGTGGGCGCTGGCGATACTGGCCCGATTTCATGGCAGCCGCGAGATCGAGCACCGCTTCGAGCTCTTCGCGGGTCAGGTCGGGTATGGTGAGAAGATCACGTTTGTTCGGTCGGTCTGCCATGAAGCTCGGAACCGTGGCTCGGTGGGGAAGGTACACGTTCCTACGACCGGGCCAAAGATATCACGGCTCCGGTGGCGAAACCACCCGCTTCGGTACGGATTTCGCCTGTCGCGCCGATATTTGGAAGACCGGCCGCTCGCGCGCTGCGGGCCGCGCCGGACCGTGGAGAGCGGCGCACGACGCCCTCGCAGGCCAATTCGCGCCCACCGAGCCCCTGGGCCCGGTGGGCGCCGTTCAGAAGCGTTGATGTCTAGAAAAAAACCACTGTGCGCCGCCGGCATGCTTGCGGTGCTGGCCCTCTTCGCCGGCTGCCGTGACAATCCCACGGATCCGGCAACCTCCGAGATGCGGCTCGAGCTCCGGCGAGGCGACGTCCCCTTTCAGGAGGAGACTATCGCCCCCGGCGGCACGCTGCAGCTCAATGCCAAACTGATCACCGCTACAGGGTCGGAGCAGGATGCTTCCGGGGCCACCTGGTCCACGAGTGACATCGCCGTCGCCACGGTGGACACGAAGGGCAAGGTCACCGCGGTCGGCGTCGGTTCCACCCGGGTGATCGTCAGGCTCGGCGAGCGCGCCGACACCGGGGTGATCAACGTGGCGCAGCCGGTGACCGGCGCGCTTGAATGCGGAGATGGCGTCGTGGATGTCTCGCTCGCTCCGGGCGAGACCCAGGTCTTCGTGGGGGAGGAGGCCGTCAACCTCTGCCTGCCGGGGTCGGGACCGCAGGGCACGGAATACCTCCTGGTGGCCTTCAACGCGTCCACCAGTGCGGGGGCGCGGCTGAACACGCGTGTTGCCGGATCGCTCTCCACCTTACCCTCGACAGACCTCGCGCCCGCGCGCGTCATCGTGCCGGCTCCGAAGCTCCGGGAGGGTCCGGTCCAGGACGAGCGCTTCCACGAATGGCACCTGGAGAGAAGCCGCGCCGAATTCGCGAGCGCCTTGCGGTTCAGCGTCTCCCCGCCGCCCGTAACCGCGCGTGCGCTTCCCGCGGTGGGATCTCTGATGCGCCTCAATGCGGCGACCTTCTCGGGCGGAGCCTGCTCCAACCCCGACTATCGGACGGGGCGGGTAGTGGCGGTCTCCGATCGGGCCATCATCGTGGCCGACACCACCAACCCCGCGAACGGCTTCACGACCTCGGACTATGAGACAATCGCCGCAACCTTCGATGACCTCATCTGGCGGGTGAACACCTCGAACTTCGGCGAGCCGACGGACATCGACAACAACGATCGCGTCATCATCTTCTACACACGGGCCGTTAACGAGCTCACCCCCGCGGGCGCGGACAGCTACGTGGGTGGCTTCTTCTACAATCGCGATCTCTTCCCCAAGAGCGGATCGAACGCCTGCGCGGGGAGCAACGAAGCCGAGATGTTCTACATGCTGGTCCCGGATCCCAACGGCGAGGTCAACGGGAATGTCCGCGGCAAGAACTTCGTGCTGGAGCGCACCTTCTCGGTCCTGGCGCACGAGTTCCAGCACCTGATCAACGACTCCCGGCGCCTGTACGTGAACAAGGCGCTGGTCTGGGAGGAAGGCTGGTTGAACGAGGGGCTGAGCCACATTGCCGAAGAGCTGGCTTTCTACGCTGCCTCGGGGTACGAGCCGCGCAACAACCTGGGCAGCGGTCCGGTCAGCTCGCCTCACTTCAGCCGGTACAACGTCGACAACGTCGCACGCTACATCAACTACCTGCGTGAGCCGGAGAAACACTCGCTGATGGGCGAGGTGGACGAGCTCGCGACCCGCGGCGCCGTCTGGGCGTTCCTCCGCTACGTGGCGGACCGGGAGCCTGGCGACGACCAGGCAATGTGGATGCGCCTGGTGAACTCGAAGACGGTAGGGCTGGAGAACCTCGAGGAGGTCCTGGGAGTCGATCCGCTCCAGTGGATGGAGGACTGGCAAGTTTCCGTGTTCACAGACGACGCCGACATCGACGTCGACGAGCGCTACACGCAGCCCAGCTGGAACTTCCGTCTCCTCACGCAGTTCCTCGACACCTCCGGGCGCTTCCCGCTGCGCACCCTCACGGTGCGCCCGGATGCCGAGCCCATCCCGCTGGACGGCGGCGCAGCCGCCTTCCTGCGAGCGCGGGTGGAGTCGGGCTCCGAGCGGGCGGTGCGGACGACGGTGGAGGGGCTGCCACCGCCGTCACGCCTGCGGCTGGCGGTCGTGCGGATCGACTGAGCGGTTGAGCAGGTCGCAATACCCAGGAAAGACAACGGGCGGCGCTCGGTGCGCCGCCCTCCTTTTTGCTTCGAGAGCTTGCCGCGATCAGCGATCGAGCCGCCGCGGCGGACGCACGGCGAGCACCACGTCGGTGGCAGCGCCGCATTCGGGACAGGAGGCGCGCGACCCTTCGAACCAGCGGCCGCACCCCGGGCAGAGCGACACACGAGGGCCCTCCACGTCGGCCGCGGCGGGAAGCAGGAACGGCTCTCCCTGGTCGCTGACCAGCCGCAGCGAGGGCCCCGTGTAAAAGTGGGCGAGGAGGTCCCGCAGGTCGAGGTCCGAGGCGGCGTTCGCCACGCGGTCCTCGCGGATCACCACGGTCCGGTTGCGGAACGCGGATCGCTCGGCCACCCAGACACGCTCCACCCCGTCTTCGGGGCTCATCGTCACGGTAAGTCCGCGAGATTCGAGCGAGTATCGCACGTTGAGGCGCCGGCGCAGACGGTCGGCCGCTTCGGCGACCGCCCGCGAGGGAGCCAGCTGTTTGCGGTTGGCGGGATGGATGGAAGGATCACAGAAGATCATCGCGCGGGCGTGCGACCATAGCGCGGTGCGTAGCCGCCCAACGTCCGACTCGACCATCGCGGTGAAATCGTACTCCCTTCCAGGTGTGCCCGCCTCGATCACCACCTCGCGAACTCCATCGACCTCCGCCAACGCCGAGCGAAGCGCCTCCGCCAGGACCTCGCGCCGTTGAGCAAAACTGAGGGGACACCACTGCTCCGGATCGTCGAGGTCTATCTTCGTCATTGTCATCTTGTGCCGGTAATTCAAGTTCCGTCCGGCGACAAGATGCCCCCTGTGGAGCGCGGGGTCAAACGCGCTGGTCCGCGGTTGCTCCCCCGAGTCGGGCCAGCAGCCTCTCCGAGGCTTGCAGGCCAGCGGTGACCGCACCTTCGACCGAGCTGGCGTACTGGTAGTCGCCGGCAACCGCCACCGGCGCGTCTTCCTCCACCCCCTGCCTCCGAAAGACCGCCAGCCGTGACAGATACCCGGGGTAGAAGACAGGATTTCCCACTGGCCAACGGTATACCTTTGCGCGGGTGATCCGCGCTTCTATTCCGGGAAAGGGCCCCTCCAGGTCGGGCAGCACGGCGTCAAGAATCCGACGCGGCTCCGCCTGCACCAGATCCGGCGCCACGTCTGGCCGCGCGAACGCGACCACCAAGCCCTTTCCCTCCGGAACCAGCGCCGGATGCTTGTTCTCCTCGACACAGGCCGCGACCACGGTGCGCGCGCTGGAACGAGCGAATGAGATCCCGAAGTAGCGGACGGGGAAGGATTGGTCGAGCAGCAGCGCGACGGTCAGCGCCGGGCGGTAGCGGACTCCCTGTAGCCACTGCTGTAGCCCCGCCGGCGCACCCCGAAGCAACTCGCACGCGACCGGAGCGGGCGTAGCGACGACCGCCCCCGCGAAGTCCCGCACCTCGCCCCCAAGTGCTACCCTGACTGCCTGCCTCGCGACCTCGAGGGCTTCTACACGCGTGCCTCGCTTCACCTCCCGTCCAGCGGCCTCCAGGCGGTCCGCGATCGCTTCGTAGAGGCTGGCCGCGCCGGAGCGCAGCGCGTACACGCTGACGTCGATTCCGTAGCGGGCGAGTGTGTGGTAGAGGCCCGCCGCAGTTTCCTCGGGAAGAGCGCCGTAATAGGCGGAGAGCTGAGGATATACGAGGTGCTCCACGAAAT
The DNA here is from genome assembly GCA_036375715.1 of Longimicrobiaceae bacterium. Classification (NCBI taxonomy): domain Bacteria; kingdom Pseudomonadati; phylum Gemmatimonadota; class Longimicrobiia; order Longimicrobiales; family Longimicrobiaceae; species Longimicrobiaceae bacterium. Next base: position 45,118 of record DASVBS010000028.1, read on the forward strand.
CCCGATCGAGGGCACGCTGTCCCCACTCCGCGATCGACTCCTGGTCGAGGCCGGCCTCGGCGGCGAGCTCCGGCGCATGCAGGTCGAGTACGTCGCTATGACGCTGCAGGAAAGGCACGTACGTCGTTCCCAGACGCATCTTGGTGCGCCAGGAGAGCCCGCCCGAAGCGAGCATGCTGGTGACCGACCCGTAAACGACCTCGTGCGCGCGCCCTTCGCGCCACAACGCATCCCGGCCGCTCGCGCGGATCAGCTCCCCCTCCAGCCCGAGCTGCCGCGCCAGCTCCCGGAAACGGGTGAACATCGACCCGAAGAGCTGCGCCCCGGCGTCGATCGTGAAGCCTTCCAGGCGATCGGTGCGGGTGCGTCCCCCCAGCCATTCCTCGGCCTCGAATACGGTCACGGGAACGCCGGCCCGGTGCAGCCGCCACGCCGCAGCCATCCCGGCAGGTCCTCCGCCGACCACCGCTACTCCACGCTCGTGCATCGCTACTCCGCTGAATCGAATCCGGTGAGATTCGCCTTCGGATCACCGCACAAAAAAACTCCCTCGCCGCCCGCAGGCGACGAGGGAGGAAAGATCGCACCCTGTTCCGGCCCGACGCTACGCCGCAGGCCGGACCCCGTTCTTCCAGCGTCCATAAGGGAGAGAGGGCGCCGGGCGCACCTTGCCACCCCACACGAACGCCACCGCACGCGGCCGCCGCTGCTCCTCCACCCCCCGGCTCACCACGATGCCTACCACCTCCCGACTTTCGTCGCGAGGATCATTACCACGATCTCGTTCCATACTCACCCGCCCGTCGTATGAGTTCAAGCGCGACGATAACGCCGTCGCGCGCACCACTCCGGTGCACACACCGTACCCGTCCGCCCACATGGAGTAAATGGCTATACCACAACAACTTAAATAAAAGCGCCCGCGGGATCGCGACCGCGGGCGTGTCAAATCCAGGTCACCCAGCGTGTCAAAATGACGCGGCCTCTGGAAATGGAGGCGAGGCGTTTGTCTGCTCGTCGTCTGCGGCGCGGCGCTCGGGCGTCGAGCGGGCCGGATGCGAAGCTGCCCAGCTTCGGTAGCTGGGCAGCTTCAGCATCTTGAAGATCTTCCGGTCGACCGCCTCCGCCAGCAGCAACTCGGTCCACTGGTATTGCCCGCTCTCGCTTACGCGAAGATCGCGCACCACCTCGTCGGCGATCGCGAGCAGCTCGGTGCGGGAAACGCTCTCCTTGAAGGTCTCGATCTGCTCCTCGACCCATTCCAGGTAAGCGCGCCGACGAGACGACGGCGTCGTTTCCCGTTTCACGGACCAGGATCTGGTTGCCTTCAAAGGCGGAGCTGTGTGGGTTTGCTAGTCGGCCGACGCAGAAACGAAGCTAACTACCGGTGGATACACGATCAAGTTCCACTTGGGCCGACTTCGGCCCGGCCGTCCGGGCCGAGGTGCACTGTTCGCGGTGAAGCCGGGTGCAGCGCGTTTCGGCTCCGGTAGAGCCCCATGAGTCCGGTGTGGCGGCGTAAAGCCGACCTCCCCGGGCGAGGCGGTGCGTGCGCCGGGCCGGGGAGGTCATTCGGAGATGCCGTAGCGTAGGAGCTTCCGGTACAGGGTGGACGGGTCGATGCCGAGGACCTCCGCGGTCCGCGTCTTGTTGCCTCCCTCGGCCTGCAGCACCCAGTGGATGTAGGCGCGCTCGATGATCTCCAGCGGTGGGTTGGGCGGCAGACGGTCGGAGACCAGGGGCGTTGCCTTCTGCGAGGTCAGCCGCTCCGGGAGCGTGTTCGGCTTGATCTCCCCTCCACGCGACAGCACGGCCGCCCGCTCGAGGGCGTTCTCCAGCTCGCGAACGTTACCGGGCCAGTCGTAAGACTGGAGGATCTCCCTGGCCTCGTCGGAGAGCCGAGGCGGTTCCTCACCGCGAGAGCTCGCGAAGCGCTTGAGGAAGTGATCGGCCAGAAGCGGGATGTCATCCACCCGCTCCCGCAAGGGAGGAAGGTGCAGGGTGATGACGTTCAGCCGGTAGTAGAGGTCGCCACGGAAGGTGCCGCGCCGGATCTCCTCCTCTAGGTCCCGGTTGGTAGCCGCAATGATGCGCACATCCACCGGGACCGCCTCGGTGGCCCCGACCGGAATCACCTCCCGCTCCTGCAGGGCGCGCAGCAGCTTGACCTGAGTCGCGGGCGACATCTCCCCGACCTCGTCGAGGAAGAAGGTGCCGCCCTTCGCCGCCACGAAGAGGCCCGCCTTGTCACGCACCGCCCCGGTGAACGAACCCTTCACGTGACCGAACAGCTCTGACTCGAGGAGGTTCTCGGGCAACGCCCCGCAGTTGATCGAGAGGAAGGGACCGTCCGAGCGATCGGAAAGCGCGTGGATGAAGCGGGCCACGACCTCCTTCCCCGTCCCCGATTCGCCGGAGATCAGCACGGTCGAGTCGGTCGGCGCGACCGTCTCGGCCAGGCGAATCACGTCGTTGAAAGCGCGACTCTTCCCGATCGGACGGACTGCCTGAGAGGCGTCACGGCGGCGGATCTCCGACTTCAGGGCGCGGTTCTCTTGCCGAAGCTGGCGCGACTCCGCCGCGCGTCGGCAGATCACCAGCATCTCGTCGTTGGAGAAGGGCTTCTGGACGTAGTGAAAGGCGCCCTGGTTTACCGCCTGGATCGCCGACTGGAGGGAGGCCTGCGCCGTCATCAGGATGACGGGCAGCGTGGAATCCATCTCCCGGGCGGCGTTCAGGACGTCAATCCCCGAAACCCCGGGCATGCGTATGTCCGTCAGCACGATGTCCGGCTCGACCTCGGCGAGCGCCTCGAGCCCCTGCTGCCCTCCGACTGCGGTGTGGACCTCGAAGCCATCGCGTTTGAGCAGGATGCGAAGCGTGTCGAGGATGGAGGTTTCGTCGTCGATGATCAGGATCCTGGGTGCGCCGCTCACGAAGCCAAGCTTTCCTGGGTAGTGTTCGACTCCGCCCCGGTCACCAGGTCCGGTGGCAGAGATGGGAGATACAGGGTGAACATCGCCCCCGTTCCTTCGGTGGCCGGGACGTTGTCGACGAAGATCGCGCCACCGTGCGCCTCCACCGCCCGCTGCACCAGCGCCAGGCCCAGACCGGTTCCCCCGGGGCGGTGCGTGACGAACGGATCGAAGATGCTGTCGACCAGCTCGGGCGGGACGCCCGGCCCGGTGTCCGAGACTGTCAGACGGATGAGGCTCAGCTCCCCCACTTCCGGAGTGAGCAGGTCAGACCTTACTTCATCGACGACCAGTCTGACCCGCCCGTCACGACCGGCCCACTGGGCGGCGTTCAGCACCAGGTTCAGCACCACCCGGTGGAGTACGTCCTCGGCTCCTAGCACCCACAGTTCCTCGGGCGGATCACGGTCCTCGACCGTCAGCTCGCGATCGACCGCATCGGGGTGCGCGCGCACGACCTCCACGGCGTGTTGCACCAGCGAATAGAACTCGACCGGCGCCGGCGCCGTGACCTTCACCCGGGCGAAATCGATGAACTCCTCGAGCAGCCGGCTGAGCCGGTCCGATTCGCGGAGGACGAGGTTGCGTAGCAGGCGCGAGTCCTCCGGATCGACGCGGTCGCCGGCGATCTGCTCCACCGCGCTGCGGATCGAGGCCAGCGGGTTCTTGATCTCGTGCGCGAGTGAGGCGCTGAGCTCCGCGATGGCTTCCATGCGCTCTGCGCGTCGCCGCAGCGCCTCCATCCGGATCTTCTCGGTGATGTCCTGGAAGATGGCGGTCACCGCCGGCGCGGTCCGACCCACGCCCTCCACCAGGGTGGTGCTCACACCGAGGACGAAGTCGTCCGCATCGCGCCGTGTCTCCCATCGCCGGATCGCGGTACGCTCCTGGCGAGACCGGTCGATCACCGCGCCCAGCCCCGGAGCGACCTCGTCTAGGTGGGCGAGCACCGGTTTTCCCAGCCATTCGCTCGCCTTCATCCCCAGCAGCTCCTCCGCCGCGGGGTTCATGAAGGCGAGCTGCCCGTCGTGCTCGACCGTCAGGATGCCCGTACCGATGCTGGAGAGAATATCGTCCGTATTGAGGCGAAGCTGTTGGAGCTCCGACTGCACCTCCCCCAGCGCCGCGCCCGCCGCGTGTAGCCGGCGACCAAGGTAGCTGGTGACCAACGCCACCATGATGAAGAGCGCGAGCTGCAGCAGAACCGCGGTGTCCAGCAGGCTCGCGCCGCTCCAGGAGATGCTGGCGAGGTAGAGCACGATCGCCAGCATCGCCACGAAGGTACCCCCCCGCGCGGGCAGCAGGAGCGCCGCCGAGCAGATGAGCAGGATGTAGAAAGGCGCGTAGATGCTGTGCTGGATGCCGGTCAGGTAGACGATCAGCGTCAGCAGGGCCGCGTCCGCCACCACCTGGGCCACCAGGAACCACTCCGGTGGCTGCCGTCCTGGCACCCGGGAATACGCATAGGACGTCGCCGTGAACACGACGACGATCGGGAGAATGATGAAAACCACCCAATCCACCCAGGGGGACGCGCCGAGGGAGGTCCAGGTGGCGCGGGCGATGAAGGTGGCGACCAGCAGGAGGCGGCCGACGTAGATCCACTCGAGCACCCGCGCCTGAGCCGGGAGCTGGGGTGGCCTCCGGGACGAGGAGCCCTTCTGCGGGGTCTGGTCCGGGCCGGGGGAGCGAGCTCGTGTCATGGCCTCTCGATCACCCGTCTGCGGCGGATTCCTCCTGAGGGGGCGCAGGTTCCAGGCCGGGAGGACCTTGCCCGCGCATGGCTAGAGCCCTCGCGCATCCGCGTTGACGGAGCGGAAGCCGAGCACGAACACGAGGGCCATCAACAGGATCAGCAAAACTCCGTACGCCGCGGCGGCACCGAAGTCGAAAGCCCGAAGCTCCGAGAGTATGGCCATCGATATGGGCCGCGTGCGATGTGTATAGAGAAGTATCGACGCGACGAACTCACCGAGCGCGGTCACGAAGGCAAGCATCGCTCCAGCGACAAGGCCCGGAAGGACGAGCGGCAGCATCACCCGTCTCAACGTGTACGCCGGGGATGCGCCCAGGGATCCCGCCGCCTCCTCCAGGGCCGGATCGAGTTGGCGGAAGCTGGCCATCGCCGCCCGCGTGACCAGCGGGATGTTGCGGATGAAGTAGGCCAGAGGGAGGATGATGAACGTGCCCACCAGCACAAACCTTCCAGCGAGCGGGCGATCGACGCTGAAGGTGGTCGCAAGTGCGATCGCCAGCACAGTTCCCGGGAGGGCCCACGGCAGGATAACCAGCGCGTTGATCAGCCACTTGCCGCGGAAGCGGCGGCGTACCAGCAGATAAGCCGCCGCGACCGCCAGCACCACGTTGGCGACGGTGGCCAGCGACGCCATCTGCAGCGAATTCAGCAGCGGCCTGGCCATCTGCGGGTCCGTGAAGAGGTCCCGGTAGTTGTCCAGGGAATAGGTGGGCGGAACGAACTGCGTCGTCCATGTTCCCTCCGGGACGAAGGAGACGAGCAGAACCGTTGCGTGCGGGAGCAGAAGGAACCCCACGCCCAACCACGCCACCGCGGGCACGAGGCTGCGGGCGGCCCGACCGCGCAACGGCCGCGCCGCGGGGGCAATTCCCTTGCCCGCGCCGGTGTATTCCCGTCCCGCCTCGTACCGCTGCAGCAGCACGAGGAAGAGAACGCAGACCACCGCGAGCATCACCGTCTCCACGGCGGCCATGGTCAGGTCTCCGTTCAGCTTGCTCGCGAAGACCTGGGTCGTGAGCACGCGGAATCCCCCGCCGAAGACGTACGGGGCGCTGAACGATCCCATTGCGGTCATGAAGACCAGGAGCGCCGCTCCCAGCACCGAGGGCGCCAACATCGGCAGCGTGACCCGCCGCAGAATCTCCCAGCGCCCAGCCCCCAGCGCCGCGGCCGCCTCGGCGTACGTCGGATCGAGCCTCGCCAGACCGGCGCTGGTGAAGAGGAAAAAGTACACATACATCGTGTACGCGTGCACCAGCAGGATGGCGGGCGCGCCGGTCAGCCGCCACGGCGGGCGCTCGAGGCCCAGGAGGAGCTGAACGCCGCGCGCGAGGAAGCCGCTCTCTCCGAAGAGGAAGACGAAGGCGATGACGCCCACCAGCGGGGGGAGCAGTACGGGCAGCGATGCCAGCCCCCCGAGGATCCGGCGCCCGGGGAAGTCGTACCGCGAGAAGAGAAAGGCCAGCGGGATGCCCACCGCACCCGCGAGCGCGACGCTGGCGGCACTCAGCCAGACGCTGTTCCACAGCGCCTCTCGCTCGGAGGGGCTTCTGAAGAAGCGGACGTACGCATCGAAGGTGATCCGGCCCCCTTCACGCAGTGAATCACCCAGCACGAAGAGGTTCGGATAGAGGACGAGCCAGAGGAGGAGCGCCGCGACTGGCAGCGCGAGCAGCAGCGTACGGCGGCGCTGCGTGCTGGTCACGTCGACTCCGCCGGAAATAGGCGCACGGTGCCTCCCGGGCGCAGCTTCAAAGCCACGGGGCCGCTGAGGCCCCCTTCCGGGTCACCGGTCACCGACACCAGCACCTCTCCCGCCTCCGCCACCTCGACCCGGTAATAGGTCGCCCCGCCCGCGAACCGTCGGTCGAGTACGCGACCGCGCAGCTCGTCCGGACCGTTGTTCGAGCCTGGCGCCAGGAGCAGCGACTCCGGGCGGGTCATCACCCGCACGCTGCCGGGTGCAACGCCATCCTGGTGCGGAATCTTCCAGCGCACACCGTCCATCACCTCGACCTCGGCCACGCCCTGATCGGTACCGATCACCCGGCCCGGAAAGAAGTTGGCCTGCCCCACGAACGAAGCGACGAAGGGATTGACGGGGCGATGGTAGAGCTCCTCCGCGGGGCCCACCTGCTGCAGCCGACCTCGGTCGAGCACGGCGATGCGGTCCGAGAGGTGGAAGGCCTCTTCCTGGTCGTGGGTCACGAAAACCGCGGTGATCCCCACCTCTTTCAGCAACGCTCGCAGCTCGGAACGCGTGCGCTCGCGTAGCGCCGCGTCGAGGTTGGAGAGCGGCTCGTCGAGGAGAAGGAGCGGCGGCTCAGGAGCGAGGGCGCGAGCGAGCGCGACGCGCTGCTGCTGCCCGCCGGAGAGGGCCTGCACCGATCGCCGCTCCAACCCGGCCAGGTCCACCCGCTCCAGCGCGCGGCGGACCCGTTCCGCGATGACGGAGCTCTTTTCACCCCGCGCGCGCAACCCGAAGGCAACGTTCTCGAAGACGTCCAGGTGGGGAAAGAGCGCGTAGTTCTGGAAGACCATCCCGGTGCCGCGCCGCTGGGGCGGCAGGTGCGTGACGTCGCGCCCTTCCAGCAGGATCCTTCCGCTGGTGGGGGTCTCGAATCCCGCCACCATGCGCAGCGTGGTCGTCTTCCCGCACCCGCTCGGCCCCAGGAGGCTGAGGAATTCACCCTTCGAGACTTCGAGCGACAGATCCTGCACCGCGACGGTCTCGTCGAACCGCTTGCTGAGCGACTCCAGCCGCAGCATCACCCCCGGCCCCGCACCCGCTCGTCCCAGTAGCGCATCCAGTCCGATCCGCGTTCCTGCAGCAGCCGCCAGTCCATGGGCTCCTCCACGATCTCCTCGCGCGCCCGGCGCAGGGCGGGGGGAAGCGAATCGACGGGGATGTCCTCGCGCACCGGGAGGCGCATATGCTCGCGTGCTGCGAAGAGAACTTCCTCGCTGCTGCCAATGAACTCCACGAAGGCGCGGGCGGCCTCAGAGTTGGGAGAGTTGGCCACCACGGCGACCGCATCCACCACCATGGGGGTGCCGCTCCGCGCGTAGTTGTAGTCGATGGGGTAACCGGTGGTCGCCTTGAGCATCTCGATGTCCGGCATGTCCCAGAGGGTGATCAGCCCCTCCTGCCGGGCGAGCTTCTGGTACAGCAGGGTCGGGTTCAGCACGTACTCGCGCGTCTGAGCGTCCAGACGGCGGAGCCAGTCGAAGCCCTGCGCCGTATCGCCCGTCGCGCGCAGCGAGCGCTCCACGATCATGCCGAAGATGCTCCGCATCGTGCCGCTCGCCAGTGGGTCGCGGATGAGCACCTGACCCCTCCAGCGCGGATCGAGCGCGTCGTCCCAGTCACGCGGAGCCAGAGCGGAATCCACCGCCTCGCTGTTGTAGGCGATGACTAAGGGCGTGTAGTAGAGGGCGAGGTAGCGCGCCTCCGCATCGCTGTGTTCGGCCACCAGCTCGGCCCATTCCGGCCGGTGCGCGGCGAGCAGGCCGTCGTCTGCGGCGGCCGCGAAGAGCTGGCTGGGACCCCCGTACCAGACGTCGGCCTGGGGGTTCGCACGCTCCGAACGGATGCGATCGAGCACCTCCTGCGACCCCATGTCCAGCCACTGCAGGTCGATCGTAGGGTGGGCGGCCTCGAAGCGCTGCTCGACGTCGTTCAGGAGATCGGGTCCGTGCGGCGAGTAAACGATCAACGCCTCGCGGCCGTCGCCGCCGCAGGCGTCCAGTACCGCGCCGCCGAGCGCAAGGAGCAGGCAGACCCGCAGGGTGCGAGTGCATGAGAGCGCCCATGCCGAGCCGCGCGGCCGTCGATCACACGAATGCGTTTCGCACGCGGAGCGTCGGCGAGTCGGGCTGGAGTGTCGCTTCACGGGTGCTTTCCGAGCGAGAGCAGGTTGACCAGCAGCCGGTACGCGCCCGGAACGCCTTCCGGAAGCTGGCGAAAGAAGGATAGCCCGGTGTAGACGTAAGTTCCCTCTCCCAGCGGGGCGACGAGCAGGCCGCCCCGAAGAGGCGCCTCACCGGGATCCGCCATCTCCAGTAGCGGGGTGAACCGATCGTCCCACTCGCTCAGATAGTACAGCCCGCGCTCCTGGTGCCAGCCCGTGAAATCCGCGGCGGTGATGCGGTTCGGCCAGCTCAAAGCTGGATGTGACGGATCCAGCAGGCGTACTTCGGCTGCCTCGTCCGTTACCCGGTCGTGCGGCCGCGACATGGCCACCGGATACGGCGCGATGCCAGGCTCGGTGTACTCGTACTTGTTGTACTGGATCACGAGCGTGCCGCCGGCCCTGGCATAGTCAAAAAGCCGACGGTTGTAGGCGACGAGATAGGGATTGACCTCGTACGCGCGGATCCCGGTGAGGATCGCGTCGAAGCGGCGAAGATCGGCCGTGGCCAGCTGCTCGCCGTCGAGGATGGTCACCGAAACCCCGAGCTGACGTAGCGCCTCGGGGGCATCGTCCCCGGCGCCAGGAACGTATCCGACTGTCAGCTCGCCCGGTAGTCGGATGGGGAAGGCATGCACGGCCGCGGTGGCCTGCCGATACAGCGGGCGCGGCTGCACGTGCGGATAGTCGATGAGCTGGTATCCCTGACGGTACTCCCTTCCATCCGCGGCGATGAAGCTGGCCGATAGCCGCACGTCACCCTCCGCCAACCTGTCAGGCGGGCGCACGGTAAGGCGGATGGTGCGGGTCTCGCCCTCGCCGGCGAACCGCAGGGAGACCTCGGCCGGCTCGACCGACCAGCCGTTCGGAGCGGCGAGGACGAAGCGGCCCGCAAGCTCACCCACCGCTTCCGATCGCACCGTGGCCACCAGCCGAAGATCCTTGCTCCCTGACCCATTCTCAGAGAGAGGCACGACCACGGACCCCGGAGCAAGCAACACCGACACGGCGGGGACGACGCGGAGCGGCCGGCGGATCTCACCCTGTCGCTGATCCACCTTCAGGAAGCTCGCATCCCGCGTGGAGCGCACGCTCACGTCGCCGATCCGCACTGTCGCGCGCCCCGCGAGGGTGGCGGAGTCGAACGGGATTCCGACCGTGCGCTCGGTAGGCCAGGTGTAGAGGTCCCCTTTCCGGACCTCCGAAAGGAAATAGGGGTGCGTCAGCGGCGCGTCGTCCGGAACGTGTACGGTATAGGTCAGCTCGAGGAGCTCTCCCGCAGCCAGACTGCGTGCGGCCGACCCGCGCGCAGTGACCGTCCACCCGGACGGGACGACCGGCTCCAGCTCATCAACCTGTACCGACTCCAGTCCGCCATTCCACAGGAGCAGGGTCAACTCCAGGGTCTGCCCTGGCACGATGGTCTCGTCGCTCGAGACCACGTCCAGTTCGAGACCGGATGCACGCCAGAGTGCGGCTTCGACGTCTGCCGCTTCCGCCCACATGGCCTCGCGCACCGCGCCGTCGGGGAATGGCTCCATCGCCGAGCGCAGCGTGCTCAGCGCGGCCGCCAGCTCCTCAACGATGCTCCCCGGCTGCAGCGGGTTGAAGTGGGCCTTGGCGCGGCTCACGCGCTGCTCGTAGTCGCGCACCAGCGGGAGCGCGGCAGCCACTGTGCTACTTTCAGAGCCTTCCCCCAATGATTCCAGGAGACCGGAAAGCGTGGTGTCGACTCCGGCAAAGAGGCCGCGATCGCTGATGCCCGTGCTTCCCGGCAACACCAGCTCGAAGCCGCTCTCCTGGGGCCCGGGCGTGAGCGGACGCCCCATGTCCTGCGAGCGGTGGCGGCTGCGGCTGGCCATCGCGACCTGGTAATACGACTGGCCGAGCAGAGGATCACGCGAGCCGGTCTGCAGGGCGAAGTCCACCCCCTCGTTGTCGGCCCAGAGGGTCTGATAGAGCTTGCGAGGCGCGAACGGGCGTAGACCGGCGCGGATCTGCTCAGGGAAGCGGGTGGAATCGCCGGCGGCCTGGAACGCCTCGCGAGCGAGGATGCCGGCGGCCTGGTGCTGCCCGTGCCCGTCGCGCGGAGTGCCGCTGAACACCGACAGGACGACATCGGGACGGAAGTGCCGGATCACGGCCACCACGTCACCGAGGACCTCCTCCCGGGGCCAGTGGCGGAAGGCCTCTTCCGCACTCTTGGAGAAGCCGAAATCGTATGCGCGCGTGAAATACTGCCGCGCTCCATCGAGCCGGCGGGCCGCGAGCAGCTCTTCCGTCCGGAGCAGGCCAAGACCCTCACCAAGCTCCGGGCCAATCCCGTTCTGCCCGCCCTCTCCCCGGGTCAGCGAGAGATACGCCACGTCCGCCCCCTGCCCGAGGGCGAGGGTGCTCAGAATCTGGGTATTTTCGTCGTCCGGGTGCGCGCCGATCATCAGGACGCGCTTGGTCGTCCCGAGCCGGCGCAGCTCGAGGCCCAGCGCGGACGCCCCTTCGTACTCGGTCCCGGGGAGCTGTGCGTGAGCCGCCGAGACGGGTACGAGCAGAAATAACGCGAGCAGCGTGGCCGCCCGCCGAATCGAGCCTGTTCTCATGCGGGGAAAGTTGTTGAGCCGCAAAGGGCACGCAACCCCCGCCAGGGGCCTCAGCGGCCCGAGAGCAGCTCGTCCGTGCGGGCGGCCATGATGAAGTCGTTGCGGTGCAATCCGCCGATCTTGTGGGTCCACCAGCTCACGGTCACCTTTCCCCATTCGGTCAGGATGGCAGGATGGTGCCCCGCGGCCTCCGCGATCTCGCCGACGCGTTGGGTGAACTCGAGCGCGCGTGCGAAATCCGGAAACTGGAAGACGCGCTCCAGCCGGTCGACCCCATCTTTCGTCACCACCTTCCACTCGGGTATCTGCGGCAGTAGCACCTCGCGCTCCTCAGCGGTGACGGTGGGCTCTCCGCGCCGGCACGCTTCACAGGTCATCCCCGCCAGCTCGCTCATCACACACCTCCGACTGGACGTGTACAGATCACGGGATCAGTACGATCTTCCCGCGGTGCCCGTCGCGCATCACCAGTTCGTGGGCCGCCGGTGCGTCGGCCAGCGGAAGCTCCTCGGCCACAACCGGACGTAACGTCCCCTCCTGCAGCCCTGCGAAGAGTGCCTCGTGGATCGATCGTAGATCGTCGTCGGGGGTGTTGGCCAGGGTCATCCCCCGGACCTCGGTTTCACGCGACATGAGGTCGCGCGGGTCGATCTCCACCTCACCCCGGCTGCCGACCACCACGACCCGCCCACGCGGTGCGAGCACGCGTAGATCGATCGCCAGGTTCCGGTTCGCCAGCATCTCCAGTATGACGTCGAAGCCGCCGGGCGCAGCCTCCGCAAGCCTCTCTGCATGATCCGGCGCATGATGATCGAGCGCGCGGGCCGCACCCTGCTCGATGACTTCGTCGCGTCCTTCCGTCGTCCCACCAGTGCCGGTGACCTCCAGCCCGGCGGAAGCCGCGAGTTGGACGGCGGCGAGCCCGACCCCTCCGGTGGCGCCGTGAACGAGCAGACGCTCGCCCGCACGCGCCTGCCCGCGCTGGAACAGGGCGCGATACGCCGTCGCATATGGCACCCCCAGCGCGGCCGCCGCCGGATAGCCGACCCCATCGGGGATGGGGTGGAGCCGGTCTTCGTGACAGCAGACGTATTCCGCGTACGCCCCCGCGGCGCGGTGATCGGTGTACACCCGATCTCCGACTCTCCAGCGCTCCACACCCGGTCCCAGAGCGACGACCTCGCCGGCTGCGTCCGAACCTGGAGTGTACGGGAGCGCCGGCAAAGCACGATACCGACCGGATCGGCGATAAGCGTCCACGGGGTTCACGCCGATAGCGTGAACCCTCACCAGCACCTCGCCGGCCTGCGGCCGTGGATCGGGGACTTCTTCGAGACGCATCACTTCCGTGGGACCGAATTCTCGTATGACGATCGCTTTCATTTCCGTTCTACGTGCAAACCACTTCCATGAAACCTGGTGCCCGTGAACGATAACCGTTCGCCGTGGCATCACAATTGGCATCACGGCCAGCTTCAAGTTGGCAATGAGGCCAGCTTGACAACTGGCACGATGGCCAGCTCCGCAGGCGCACAGCGGGCGGTTGTGGCGGGTGGTGGCTCGCGCTCCCGCTCCCGTTGGCTTCGCTCTGGCTTATCGTTTCATGGTGCGCTCTGGAGCGGCCCAGCTTGCGGGGTAACTTCGAATTGCCGATGCTTCGGACGACTCGCAGGAGTCCTGCCGCAGAAGCGGGACGACGCGTTATCCCCGAGCGCAGCAACGTCGCCCCGCGGGACCCTCCGCTCAAGCCGGGTGTACTGCTCGCTCCGGTATGTGGCTATCCTCCTAAGGAGTTATCCTTGAAGCATTTCAGCCCGTCAAAGGGGGTCTCCGGCCGCGCCGGAAGACGCCTGGCAGTTCTTGCTACAGGCGGCTTCGCGTTCCTGCTCGCCGGGTGCGCGGAGGAGGAAGTTCGTCAGCTCGGCGCCCAGATGGGCGACCCGTCGGAGGAGCAGGTCGCGGAGCTGACATCTCCCGATCCGGCCTTCGCCCCGGAGGATACTGCTACGCGAACCGTGGCCGAGGCCATCGCAGCCCGCCTCGCCTTCCTGGAGGATTCGCTCGCAAAGGTAGAAGCCGAGCGCGCGGCTGCGGCCGCGGATACCGCCGGGAGCGACAGCCTGACGGCGCCGACCCCGCTAGCGGCTCAGCCGACATACCGGGCCGGCGAGGATCCGGAATTCGCCCGTCGCCACGGCTGGCCGGTGCATGGGCCGCTTCCGCTCCCGGGGTCGATCCTTCCCGAGAACCGCATCGTCTGCTACTACGGGAATCCGAACTCGACCCGGATGGGCGCGCTCGGCGAATACCCCAAGGACGAGATGCTACGCCGCCTGATGTCCGAGGTCGAGCGCTGGCGGCGGGCAGACCCCTCGCGGCCGGTGAGGCCGTGTCTGCATATGGTGGCGGTAGTCGCGCAGGGCGAGCCGGGGAGGAGCGGCCATTACCGCAGTATCATGCAGGATACGACCGTCAAGATGGTCTACTCCTGGGCCCGGGAAATCGGCGGCCTCTTCTTCGTCGATCTCCAGGTGGGTACGGATCGGCTGGAAAACATCCTCCCGCGCTTCGAATGGATCCTGAAGGAGCCCGACGTCCACCTCGCGATCGATCCTGAGTTCATGATGAAGGGAGGCGAGCGCCCGGGCACGAAGATCGGGACGATGGATGCGGCGGACATCAACTACGCATCCGAGCAGCTCGCGCGGATCGTCCGGGAGAACAACCTGCCGCCCAAGATCCTCGTTGTGCACCGCTTCACGCGGTACATGATCACCAACCACGAGCAGATCCGCCTTCGCCCGGAGGTGCAGATCGTCATCGACATGGATGGATGGGGGGCGTCGTGGCTGAAGCGCGATTCCTACCGTGACTACATCGTGCGCGAGCCGGTGCAGTTCACGGGGTTCAAGCTCTTCTACCACAACGACACCAAGAAGGGCGATCCCCTCATGACGCCGGAAGACGTCCTGCGGCTCGAGCCGAAACCACTGTACATCCAGTACCAGTAGCCGACCCGCTTCCAAGACCGGTCACTACCCGGGTGGCTCGGAGCCGCTACATCCCGGAGGGATAGGTCTCGGGCGCCTCGTCGCCACTGTGCCACAATTCGCCCGCCTCCAGAGGCACCACGGCACTGCTACGGTCGATGTGGATCACGGCGTCGAACTGACTTGCGAGTCTGGCCTGGAAGTAGTGGCTGAGGCGCTCCGTTCGCGGCCGGTAGATGACGCCTATGGCGCGCTCGAGTCGGTCGCTGTCGAGCGCCGACTCCAATTCCGGATCGCCCCGCATGACCACGAGGAAGTTCGGATTCCCACCCTGATGGAACAGCGCTTCGTAGCTCCCCCGCAGGCCGGACTGAACGGGCTTGAGCTCAGGCGGTGAATCCCAGTCCGAAGCGGCGGTGACGGTCCCCGAATAGGTGGTGAAGCCGACGTTGAACACCGCTTCCCCCCACTGCTCTCGCGCCAACTGCCCCAGGTTCAGCTCTCCCCGCCTCCCCATATCGGTTGCGCGCGCGTCACCCACGTGGGTGTTGTGCGCCCAGACCACGACCCGGGCATTCCCTCTCGATTCCTCGAAGTAGTGGACGAGCGCCTCCAGCGTCTGCGCCATGTGGCTGTCGCGCAGGTTCCATGAGGAGACTCTCCCCGCGAACAGGCTGCGGTAGTACTCCTCCGCGTTCCTGACCAGGCGTGCGTTCTGTTCGGCATAGAAGTATTCGTCCTCGGGGATCCTTCCGTCCCGGGATGCGAGCTCGGCAGCGCGCTGCCGTAGCTCCTCGAGCTGCTGGACCACCTCGTCCTCGCACGAGCGACTGGCGCCGATCTCCGCCGCATATCCGTAGTCCTGCGAATCGTCCCTGACCTGTTCGAAGCAGGCGTAGCGGTGGCGGGCACGCTTCGCGGCCTCGGGGTCTACCTCCTCGAGATAGCGGATGACCTCGTACATCGAAGCGTACATGCTGTAGAGGTCCAGCCCGTAGAACCCGACCACGCGATGCCGATCGGTGACCGACCGATTGTACTCGCGAAGCCAGTCGACGAAGGTGAGGATGTCGGCGTTGCGCCACATCCAGGCGGGAAACCGGCGGAAGCCGCCCAGGGCGTCGGCGGCGCTGATATCCTCCCCCGTCGCTCGAACGAAGCGGTTCACTCGATAGGCGTCGGGCCAGTCAGCCTCCACGGCGACCAGGTTGAAGCCCTTTTCCTCGATCAGACGTCTGGTGATCAGCGCGCGCTCATGATAGAACTCATGCGTCCCGTGGGTGGCCTCGCCCAGGAGCACAAGGCGGGCATCGCCGAGCGACTGGAGCAGGGGATCGTAATCCGGATGGTGTCCGCTGAGGGGTCGGGCCCGGGAGGAGATCAACGCGGTCAACGGCGTGTTCATCGCCGCCTCCTTTCGTGGTACGGCGCCGTCCTGCTTCGAGACAGACGTCGCACGTTCCGGTCCGAGGGGCGGAAGATCGTGAATTATGAATTACGAATTACGAATTACGAGGACCCCTTTTCAAATTTCAACTTTGAATTTTCAAGCGGCTGTCGAGGCCATTGTCACCCTGAGCGACAGGGGAGGATCCGACGGGAATAGTCCCGGGTTGCGATCCTTCGCTTCCCTCAGGATGACAGGGAGGAGCAAGTAATTCGTAATTCGTAATTCCTAATTGTTTTTTCAATGAGATCTTGCCGTTTGCTGTGCTGGCTGGTCGCTTGGGCGGCCCTCTGCCCGGTGGCGGCTTCGGCTCAATCAGAGAGCGGGAGCGGGGAAGCGCTCTTCACCTCGCGGGACGCGGTCTGGGCGGCGGGATTTGCCGCGGGAACCCTCGTCCTGGCGCCGCTCGACGTGAGCATCGCCACGGCTGTGCGGGACTCGTCCCTCCAGCAGCAGCCCCTGATCTCCCTATCCGCCGGAGGACTCCGCCTGCTCGGCCTGCCCGGTACGTTCCTGATTACCGGGGGGATGTACGCGATCGGGCGCCTGGCGGATCGACCGGTCCTGGCGGACATCGGGCTGCACAGCTCCGAGGCAGTCGCCCTGGCCGCCGCGATCACGCTCGGGACGAAAACGCTCACCGGGCGCGCCCGCCCCTACACAGACGAGGGCAATTCGCTGAACTTCGCCCTCGGACGGGGCTGGATGAACGACGCATACCAGTCGCTGCCTTCGGGGCATGCGACGGTCGCCTTCGCCACCGCGGCGGCCATCACGGCCGAAGTCGAGGAGCGCTGGCCTGAGGCCGAGCTGGGGGTCGGCGGGGCGCTGTTCAGCGCCGCGGCGCTGGTGGGAGCCTCGCGAGTGTACCACAACGTTCACTGGGCAACCGACGTGATGATGGCCGCGGGGCTCGGCACCTTTACGGGCTGGAAGGTCACGCGGTACGCTCACCGCAATCCGGACAACCCTCTGGACCGGTGGTTGCTCGGCGTCACCCTCTCTCCCTCGCCGGCGGGCACTTCCGCCCGCCTGTGGCTCCTGCCCGCCTTCTGAACATGCCTGACCCGGATCGGGTCACACTCGTCCAAATGCTCTACCCGCAGCAGCGCCTGGCAACGCGTCCCCTCCCTGCGCGGGCGCGACCGTCCAGGGACGGAACCGCTGATGTATCCCGTTTCGGGCGGGCATTACCCGGCGCTGTGGGCGGCGTACTCGGCGCGGCCGCGGCGGCAGAGGGGCGGGGCGTGATCGTTGCAGTATGTGCGGCTGTCCTCCAGCCCCACGTGCGATGGCAGCTCCCCCTCCCACCGAGACTCGCCCGCGCGCAGATTCCCGATCCGCCGGTCTGATTATCGGCCGCCTGGCGGAAGTCTCCGAACGCCAGTGCGATCGTGCGGCGCGACTGGCCATCATGCTCCTGCACGCGTCATCCGCGCGGGTGTACACGCGCCTCTCGGGTGAGAGGTTGCGCGTGCTGGGATCGTCGGATCCGCAGGATCAAGGGCTACCCGGACGGATACCGGACAGCGTGGCGGGCCGGGTCATGCGGACGGGGCGGGCGGTCGCCTTGCCGCCGAGCGGGCTGACAGCCCCGGCTGCTCGCGAGGCGGCCGAGCGATCCGACAGCGGCCGACCGCGCGGACAGGAAGCCTGCTTGGGAGTGCCGCTGCGCAGACGAAATGGCACCATCGTCGGAGCCCTGGTAGTGACCGATCGTGGCGAGCGCAGGTGGGAGGAGAGGGAGGTCGACCTCCTCGCAGATCTGGCGGCCCTGATAGGAGATGCCGTTCGCCCGCCGACACCCGACCGACCGCGAGGTGTAACCTCCCCACCCCACGAGTCGGTATCCACCGAGCTCCAAAATGCGACCAGAGGTGGTCCGCGGGGCGGCAGCGCTCCTCCACGGCGGTCGGTGGAGGTCTTTGCGCAGGCAGATGACGCTACGCTCGTCGAGATGATCCGCGAAAGCATCGTGGGAAGCCTGCACCTCGGGGCTCTGCGGGCGGGCGATCGGCTGCCCAGCATCCGTCAGACGGCGCGAGCCTTTTCCGTCACACCCTACATGGTCCTGCAGGCGTACGCCGAACTCGAGTTGGAGGGGCTGGTTGAGCGGCGCGAGCGGTCCGGCGTCTTCGTGGCCAGCTTCGACAGCGGTTCGGTAAGCACGCTTCCCGAAACCGGGGCTTGGCTCACCGAGGTGTTGACACAGGCCTGCCAGCACCAGGTCAAGATTCCTCTGCTCCCGGACCTGATCGGGCGCTGGACGAACGCCAGCCGTATCCGCTGCGCGTGCGTGGAAGCGTGCTACGACAGCCGCTTCACCCTCGCCCTGGAGCTTTCCCAGCAGTTCGGCATTCAGCCCCGCCTGGTCACAGCCGAGCTGAACCCCGCCGAGCTGCAGGGGATCGACTTCGTCACCACCACCGCTTACCACGCGGCGCAGGTTGGCCCGATGGTCGCGGCGGCCGGCAAGCCGATGATCATCGCCACGATCAGCCCGCTGATCCTGAGCTCGGCCCTCAACCACCTGCGCGAGCGCGATCTCACCGTGATCTGTGTCGACCGCACCTATGGCGAGCGGCTCCGGGCGTTGCAGGGCGGCGCGTACCGGGACCGGGTGCGCGTGATCACCACGGACGACGAGACTGCGATCGCCGCTCTGGACCGCCGCGAGGCTGTTCTTCTCACGCCGGCGGCCCGGCAGCGCCTCGTGCAGCCCGACTTCAGGTTGATCGCTCCCATGTACCCCGCCTACTCCCTCGACTTCGCGCGCAAAGTCGCGGAGTCGCTGATCCGGCTGAACCTGAAGGGGTCGCACGCGTGACCCTGGCCGGCGGATCGCGGGAGGGGGAGGCTCGTTCGATCTTCGTGGTGACGGCGCCCGGCCTGGAACGGGTAGCCGCCCGCGAGCTGCTCGACCTGGGAATCTCGGGTGAGGTGCAGGCGGGAGGGGTCGAGGTCAGGGGTGGGCGGAGCACGCTCTACGACCTCAACCTGCGACTGCGCTCGGCCAGCCGAGTGCTGGTCCGAATCGCCGAATTCCGCGCCCGGACCTTCTTCGAGCTCGAGCGCCACGGCGCGCGTGTGCCGTGGAAGGAGTACATCGCGCCCGGGCGCCCGGTACGGGTGAGGGTCACCAGCCGGAAATCCAAGCTCTACCACGAGGGGGCCATCGAGGAGCGATTGCTGAGAGCGATCGGCTCCGAGGCCGCACAGGGCGGGGCCGAAGAGACAGAGGGAGAGGCGGAGCAGCTCTTCGTCGTGCGCACCTTCTACGACCGCTTCCTGATCAGCGTGGACAGCTCCGGTGCCCTCCTGCACCGACGGGGTTACCGGCAGGCTCTGGCGCGGGCGCCGCTACGCGAATCCGTCGGTGCGGCCCTGCTCCTGGCGAGCGGGTGGGATGCCAGAGAGCCTCTGCTGGACCCCTTCTGCGGGTCGGGCACGATCCCCATCGAGGCGGCGCTCATCGCGCGTCGGATCGCTCCGGGGCTGGCGTCGCGGGACCGGTCGGCCCGGAACTACGCCTTCCGCAGCTGGCCCGAATTCGACGCCGACCTCTTCGACGAGCTGGTGGCGCGCTGCCGTGAAGAGGAGCTCCCCACCACGCCGGTGCGCATCGCCGGCTCAGATCGGGACGCGGGCGCGGTCGCCGCCGCGCTCGCGAATGCTGGGCGGGCCGGGCTCGAAAACGACGTCGAGATCACGCAGCGACCGCTCTCCGCCGCGTCCCCCGCGGGCGATGGCGGTTGGATCGTCACCAACCCTCCCTATGGAGCGCGGGTCGGCAAGACCCGAGCGCTGCGCGACCTCTATGCAGCCCTGGGCAAGGTCGCACCGCGCCTCGCACCGAGCGGACGATTGGTGCTGCTCTCCGCCCATCGCGTCCTCGAAGCGCAGACCGGCCTGCCGCTGCACGAGCTCTTCAGCACGCGTAACGGCGGGATTCCGGTACGAGCCCTGATGAGCGACTGTCTGAACGACGGAGGAGGCAGTCGCCGAGACGGGTAAATCGCCAGAGGGCGCCGAGGACTACGCAGAGATAAGGGAGGACGAAGAAACTCGTAATTGGCAATTCGTAATTCGTAATTCGCAATCCGCCGGTGCTTCACCCCGTTATCCGCTCCCGCCCGTATTCCTCCAGCGACTCGGGCTTCATCTCGATGCTGTAGCCCGGCGCGGCGGGCGGCATATAGCGCCCGTTGCGGATCACCACCGGATGGACGAAGTGCTCGTGGAGGTGATCCACGTACTCCACGATCCGGTCCTCCAGTGAGGCGCTGACGCAGATGTAGTCGAACAGCGCGAGGTGCTGCACGTACTCGCACAGGCCGACCCCACCCGCGTGCGGGCATACGGGGACGCCAAACTTCGCCGCCATCAGCAGCACCGCGAGGACTTCGTTCACCCCACCCAGGCGGCAGCTGTCGATCTGACAGAAGCGGATCGCCTCCGCCTGCAGGAGCTGTTTGAAGATCACCCGGTTGTGACACTGCTCGCCGGTGGCGACCCCGATCGGCGCGATTGCCCGCGCGATCGCCGCATGACCCAGCACGTCGTCGGGACTCGTCGGCTCCTCGATCCACCAGGGGTCGAAGCGGGCCAGCTCCTTCATCGCGGCGATCGCCTCGTCGACCCCCCAGCGCTGGTTTGCGTCCATCATCAGCTTGCGATCGGGGCCGATCTCCTCCCGCAGGATCGCGGCGCGCCGCACGTCGTCCTGCAGGTCCATCCCGACCTTGAGCTTGAAGTGGGTCCACCCGGCCTCCACACCCTCCCGGCAGAGCTTGCGGACCTGGTCGTCGTGATACCCGAGCCACCCCGCGGAGGTGGTGTACGCCGGATACCCGTCGCGCAGCATCTCCTGCTCTCGCTGCTCCCGCGTTGGACGGTTACGCCGCAGAATGTCCAGCGCCTCCTCCGGGGTGAGCGCGTCGGTGATGTAGCGGAAGTCGATGGCGGAGACGATCTCCTCCGGCTCCATGTCGACGAGCAGCTTCCAGAGCGGCTTCCCCTCCACCTTGGCAATGAGGTCCCAGACCGCGTTAACCACCGCCGCCGTCGCCAGGTGAATCACCCCTTTCTCAGGTCCTACCCAGCGGAGCTGCGATTCCGACGTGAGCCGGCGCCAGAAGCCCCGCATGTCGGCGCGAATCTCCTCCAGCGTGAGACCGACGAAGAGCGGCGAGAGCGACCGCACCGCCGCCACGCAGAGCTCGTTGCCCCGTCCCAGGGTGAACGTAAGACCGTGGCCACTGAGCCCGTCCGACCGGTCCGTATGCAGGATCACGTACGCCGCGGAGTAATCCGGGTCCGGATGCATCGCATCGGACCCGTGGCGCCCCAGCGAGGTGGGGAAGCGAACGTCGACGACGTCGACATGGGTGATCCGGGTCATCGTCGCCAGGCGCGTCAGTTCGAGCCCCAGGCGCGGAGCCGTTGCCGGGCGGAACCCAGCCCCTCGATCCCCAATTCGACCACGTCGCCGTCCTTGAGATAGCGGGGTGGCTTCTGGCCCAGACCGACGCCGGCGGGTGTGCCCGTGGAGATGATGTCGCCCGGGCGCAGGGACATGAACTGGCTCAGGTAGCTGATCAGCGTCGGGATCTTGAAGACCATGTCCGCCGTCGTGCCATCCTGCATCGTCTCCCCGTTCACCTTCAACCACATCCGCAGGTTGTCGAGGTCGGCGATCTCGTCCGGAGTGGCGACGAAAGGCCCGAGCGGCGCGAAGGTGTCACAGCTCTTACCCTTCACCCACTGTCCCCCCCGCTCGAGCTGGAAGGCACGCTCGGAGTAATCGTTGTGCAGCGCGTAACCGGCGACGTGCTGCATGGCGTCTTCCTCCGAGACGTATAGCGCGGGGCGGCCGATCACCACCGCCAGCTCCACCTCCCAGTCCGTCTTCTGGCTGCCCCGCGGGATGATGACGTCGTCGTTCGGGCCACAGAGCGCGCTGGTGGCCTTGAAGAAGACCACCGGCTCCTTCGGCAGCTCCATGTTCGACTCCTCCGCGTGATCGCGGAAGTTGAGACCGATGCAGATGATCTTGCCCGGTCGAGCAACGGGCGGTCCCAGCCGCACGTCGTCTCCCACTTCCGGAGCCGTAGCACCGTGCCGATCGACCCACTCCGCCAACCGCTCCACGCCGTGGCCGCCGAAGAAGATCTCGTCGAAATCGGACCCGAAGCCCGACACGTCGATACGCTTCCCATTCGGCAGGATCACCCCCGGCTTCTCGAGCCCCGGCTCACCGAAACGAATCAGCTTCATTGAAAGGTTGTCAGATTTTCAGGTTCACGAAGCCGCCATCGATCGGGTAGTTGCTTCCCGTGATGAACGCGGCGTCGTCTGAGCATAAGAAGAGCGCCAGCTTGGCGATCTCCTCAGGCCGACCCATCCGGCCGATCGGCTGCGTCTTTGCCAGCTTCTCGAACATCTCCGCCTCCCGCCCCGGGTAGTTCCGCGCGAGGAATCCATCGACGAACGGCGTGTGAACGCGCCCGGGAGAGATGCAATTGCAGCGGATGCCGTGATCCACGTAATCGGTGGCGACCGAGTAGGTCATGGTCAGCACGGCACCCTTGCTCATCCCGTACGCAAAGCGGTCGGGAATGCCGACCATCGACGCAACCGAGGCCAGGTTGAGGATCACACCGCCGCGCCCCTTCATCGACGGCACCGCCGCCTTCAGGCAGTTGTAGACGCCCTTCACGTTCACGGCGTAGATCCGGTCGAAGTCCTCCTCGGTTGTGGTCTCCACCGTGCCGACGTGCGAGATTCCCGCGTTGTTCACGAGGACATCCACCGGGCCGAACGAGACGCTGACAGCCGCGAAAGCCTCCATTACCTCGTCCTGCCGGCTCACGTCGCATTCGCGGAAGATGGCGCGGCCGCCCTCAGCCACGATCTCTTCCGCCGTGCTCGCACCCCCCTCGGCGTTTACATCCAGAATGGCGACCTGCGCTCCATGGCGTCCGAAGAGCCGGGCGATCTCCTTACCGATCCCGGATCCCCCGCCGGTGATGATCGCCACCCGATCCTGCAGCTTGCCTCCGGCCATGGTCCGTCCCTGCTCAGATTCCATAGAAGCGCAACGCATTCTCACGGTAAAACGCCGCGCGCTCCCCAGGCGTCCATTCCGCGGTGAAACGGCGGGTGAACTGATACCACTCCAGGTAGCTGCCCACCAGCGTAAGAACCGGCCAATCGCCGCCATACATCACGCGGTCGGTCCCGAACTGCTCCACCACGTGGTCGACGTAGGGCAGCAGCTTCTCTTCAGTCCAGTCGACTCCCGCCTCGGTGAGCAGGCCGGAGATCTTGCAGCTGACGTGAGGAAGCGCCGCCAGCTCGCTAATGTGGGCGCGCCAGGGGTCCAGACGGCCACTCGCGATGTCCGGCTTGCCGCAGTGATCCAGAACGAGACGCGTTGCGGGAACCCGCCGGGCCAGCTCGACGACGTCGCCCAACTGGTCGTGCGTGGCACACAGGTCGAAGGTGAACCCTCTCCGACCCACTTCAGTGACCCCCGCGACGAATTCGGAGCTGGTGCAGAAGCCGGGAGGGTTCCCCTGTATGTTGTGACGCACGCCGCGAACGCTGCCGAGCTCCCGGAAGGCGTCGAGCAGCCGCGGAAGCTCCGCGGCGTTAGTGAGGTCCGCATAGGCAACGCTCCCCAGCAGCCGCGGCTCCTCCCGCGCGAGCTCCGCCACCGCCCGGACTTCGTCGAGCGTCTGCCCGGGCGCGGTGTTGCATTCGACGAAGATGAACCCCTGCAGCGGGATCCCCGGTGTCGCCTCCGTGAGCTCCTCCAGGCCGAAAGTGCGGTGAATCCTGGGCAGTGATTCCAACCAGGGGTAGCTCAGCCGAGCCGGATCCCACAGATGCAAGTGGGAATCGATGACTCCGAAAGAATCGGGCACGTCCCCCTCCTTCACACCGCGCGGGTCGAGCGCCAGCGATCCACGGCAACCGCGAGCACGATGATGGCGCCGATGATGATCTCCTGGATGTAGTTGGGCCAACCCATCTGCTGACAGCCGTTGCGCAGGAAGGCCATGATGAGGGCACCGATCATGGAGCCCAGGATGCTCCCCTCCCCTCCGTTCAGGCTGGCCCCACCGATCACCACGGCCGCGATCACATCCAGCTCGGTACCGATGGCGACTGTCGGATCTCCCTGCCGCAAGCGCGACATCTGCATCACCCCGGCGAGGCCGAACAGCAGCCCGGCAATGCTGTAGATCCACAGCTTCAGCCGATCGGTGGCGATGCCGCAGGCCCGCGCCGCGGCTTCGTTCGAGCCCAGGGCGAAGACCCGCCGCCCGAAGACGGTGCTGCGCAGGGTGATGGCGGCCAGCACCGCCAGGATCAGGGTGATCCAGACACCGGGGGCGACCAGCAGCCAGGCCGGCTCGGGAAAGGTGACCAGGAGGCCGTTCAACCAGCTCGCGGGGGCATTGACGGTCTGCTCGTTGGCGAGCCACTTCGCCACCCCGCGCGCGATGCCCAGCATCCCCAGCGTGGCGATGAATGGCACGACCCGCAGCCCCGTGATCAACGCTCCGTTCACGAACCCCACCAGCCCTCCGACCACGACCGCCGCGAGCAGCGCCACCGCGGGGGACCACCCACTCTCCAGGGAGAGCGCCGCCACCACCCCGGTGAGGGCGATCACCGCACCGACGGAGAGGTCGATGCCGGCGCTCACGATGATGAAGGTCATCCCGATCGCGCCCAGGGCAACGATCACCGTCTGGGAGAGAACGATGCGGAGGTTGAAAGCCGAGAGGTAGCGCTCCGGAGCATCGGTGAGAAGCGCAAAGGTCGCGATGACCAGCACGAGTCCCAGAAAGGGACCCACGCGGCTACCCCAGACCCGCAGGGGCCCGGGGGCGGGCAGCACGCCCGGAGGCGCGGTAGGAGCGGCTTCGATGGTCGTCGGCATCCTTGACGTGTGAATCGAACTCGTTTGCTACGCGGCAGCGGTTCCGGAATCGCCGATCGCCGCCGCCATCACCGTCTCCGGCGTCCACTCGTCGATCGGCCTCGTTTCGCTCAGCCTGCCCCGGCTCATCACCGCCAGGCGGTCGCACATGCCGAAGAGTTCCGGCAGATACGAGCTCACCATGAGCACCGCCTTTCCGTCGGCTGCAGCGGCGGCGATGGTCTCGTAGACCTGCGCCTTGCTCCCGATGTCGATGCCGCGGGTCGGTTCGTCGAGCAGGAGCACCTCGGCCTCCTGATTCAGCAGTCGGCCCAACGCCACCTTCTGCTGGTTGCCACCGGACAGGGTCCGCACCGGCTGCGCGGGAGTCCTGGCCTTCACTCCCAGGCGCCTCACCCACTCCGCGGCGCGCGCACGCTGGCGCCCCAGGTCCAGCCATCCCACGAAGCGCGTGCAGGCATCCATGGCCGTCATGGTCAGGTTGTCGGCGATGGAGAGCGGGAGCGCGAGCCCTTCCCCCTTCCGGTCCTCGCTCAGGTACCCGAATCCCTGCCGCAGGCGGAGCGACGGTTGCGCGTGGCGCGCCGTCAGCACCCTGCCGCGCAGTCGGATCTCACCGGCGCGCACCGGATCGAGGCCGAAGAGCGCCCGCACCAGCTCCGAGCGCCCGGACCCCATCAGGCCCGCGATCCCCAGAATCTCGCCGCGCTTCAGCTCGAAGCTCGCCTCCAGGAGGCGCGGCGGCGCGGACAAGCCCCGCACCTCGACCAGGGGTTCCGACTCGGGCGTCCGGGGGCGCTCGGGAAAGAGCCCGCCCATCTCACGCCCCACCATGCACGAGATGAGGTAGGCGTTCGTCACCCCGGCGAGCTCGCCGGAATCGACGGTTCTGCCGTCGCGGAGCACCGTGAAGCGATCGGCGACCTCGCGTACCTCCTCGAGGAAGTGGCTGATGTACACCACCGCGATTCCCTGATCGCGGAGGCGCCGGATCAGCTCGAAGAGCCGTTCGACGTCCCGCCGTTGCAGGCTGCTGGTGGGCTCGTCCATCAGCACCACGCGGGCTTCGGCGCTCAACGCCCGACAGATCTCCACGACCTGCTGGGCGGGCAGCGGCAGCGTGCCGACCAGCCGATCCGGATCCATCTCCGGGTGCTGGAAGTTGCGCAACAGCTCGATGGTGCGCGCTCGCGCCTCCTCGCGATCGAGCCATCCGAGGCGGGCGCTCTCGCGCCCCAGAAGGATGTTCTCGGTGACGGACAGGTGCGGGCAGAGGGAGAGCTCCTGGTGGATCAGCGCCACCGAGCTCCGACGCGCCTCGAGCGTGTTGGCCGGGGCATAGGGCCTCCCGAAAAGCTCCATGCGGCCGGCATCCGGTCGGATCGCACCGGCCACGATGTTCATCAGCGTGCTCTTCCCCGCCCCGTTCTCACCGATCAGCGCGTGCACCTCGCCGGGGCGCACTTCCAGGTGCACGCCATCCAGCGCCACGGTGGGACCGAAGCTCTTGCGGATCCCCTCGAGGCGCAGTGCGGGAGGTGACGCCGACAGGCTCATCGGCTGGATGCGGGGAGGAAGACGGACATCACTGCGTCAGGTACTGCTCGATCGGCGGATCGACCAGCTCTTGCGATTCCGGGTCGTCCAGGTTCTCCGGGGTGATCATCTTCACGCCGGTGTCGATGCGAGCCTCCACGGATTTGCCCTGGAGGTGATCGACCATCGTCCGGACGCCGAGATAGCCCATGCGCATCGGGTTCTGGACCACCAGCCCGTCGATGTCCCCGGCCCGGAGGGCGGCGACGAGGGCCTGACTGGCGTCGAAGCCCACGAAGCTCACCTTGTCCGCCAGCCCCAGGTCCTGGAGCGCCAGCAACATGCCTGAGGTAGACGACTCGTTCGGCGTGTACACGCCGTCGATGGAAGAGAACCGGTTGAGCAGGTTCTCCGAGGCGGTCTTCGCCGTTTCCCGCGTCGCGCCCGCGTACTGGTCGCTGGAGACAACCTGGATTCCCGGGTAGTTGCTACGCAGCCGCTCCAGAAAACCTTCTTCCCGCTGGCGTGTGCTCTCCGATCCTTCCGCGTAGCGGAGCACGATGATGCGCCCCTCCCCGTCCAGCAGCTCGGCCATGCGGTCTGCGGCAAGCTGGCCGCCCAGGTAGTTGTCGGTGGCGACGAAGGAGACGATCTGATCGGACTGCAGCCCGGAGTCGATGATGACCGTGGGCACGCCGGCCCGGCGCGCTTCCTCCACCGGGCGCACCAGGGCGCGATCGTCGAGCGGGGCCAGCACGATCCCGTCCACGCCCTGGGCAATGAATCCTTCCACCACCTGCACCTGCTGCTCACGGTCATCCTCGCGAAGCGGACCCTGCCAGATCACCTCGACCGGCGTCCCCTCCGCGTTCAGCTCCTGCTCAGCCTGCAGTGCGCCCGCGTGAATGCTCCGCCAGAAATCGTGGGTCGTTCCCTTGGGGATCACTGCGATCTGCAGCCGGTCGCCAGCGGCACCGGGACCAGCGTCTCCGCCACAGGCGGAGAGAAGGGCGAGCAGGGTGAGGGCAGCGAGCGATCTCCTCACGTGAGTCCATCCGGTTGAGAGTGAGTGGGATTGGCGGTGGCGTCCGGCATCGTCGCGTCACCGGGCTCGACCACCACCACGTGAAGCTCCTGCGGCCCGTGTACGCCGATCGCGAGTGTCAGCTCGATATCCGAGGTGCGCGAGGGGCCCGTGATGAGGGTGATCGCGGCGCTGGGTACCTCACCCTCCGCAGCTCCGGCGCGCACACGCTGCAGCGCATCGCCGAGAGTCTCACAGACCCGGTCCGCACGCAGCAACGCGATGTGTACCCTGGGAATGAGGGAGACGAACCGGTGCCGCTCGAGCCTCGACTCGAGCACCAGGGTGCCGGTCTCGGCGATGGCCCATTGCGCGGTGCTGATGCCTACGTCGCAGTCGAACAGATCGCGCGGAGAGGCGTCGATGATCAGCTCGGCCCCGGCCCGTTCGCAAGCCCCTTCCACCACGGCCCGAATCTCGGCCGCCTCCGATACCGCCACGCGCCGGGCGCCCGCGGAGCGAAGGATGCGCTCCAGCTCCGCAACCAGCGCATCGGATCCGCGCACCAGAGTGAACGTACCCGCCACGGCCTCGAGACGATAGCGAAATCGCTCCAGCGGATCCCGCGGCAGAGGCTCCACGGCAACCGATGTGGACGGTGCGGCACCGTTCAGGACGGGGAGCGACATGCCGCGGTCGGCGGGAGTGGGCGGTTGATGCCGCTGCGCGTGCGCCGCGTCGTGAGGGGCGCTTTCGGCGAGCCTGCGGCGAATGGCCGCAAGCACGCTCCGGCGTGCTTCCTCATTGCGCGTCATGATCCGTCCCCTCCAGACCGGTCCGCCCTCGTGGCTACGCCGGCCGGAATCCGTTGGGGCGGAGGCGCATCGCGCAGCTCCGTCCGCCAGATGTCGCGGAAGCTCCGAGGGGCGAGCGGACGCAGATCGCGCCACGCCGTCCACGCACCCAGGGGAGGAGCCAACCTCGCGGTCACACCGCCCTGTTTGCCGACGCGCTCCCGGATCCCCAACAGGCGCTGCGCGAGACGCCCGACGCCGGTGGCCACCCGGAGCAGGGCTGGTCGCTCCATCAGGGTAGCGTAAGCGGCGAAGGAGAGGCGCTCGAGCGGCTTCGCCTGCGGCGCATCATCCCCCTCCACCACCTGGCTACGCAGGTGCAGAAGCAGCTCGGGGATGTCGATCTTGACCGGGCAAACGTCGCGACAGGCGCCGCAGAGGCTCGAGGCGTACGGGAGCTGTGAGCTGTTCTCCAGGCCGAAGAGCTGCGGGCTGATTACCGCCCCGATCGGCCCCGGGTAGACGGACCCGTAGGCGTGTCCCCCTACCTGCTGGTACACCGGGCATGCGTTCAGGCAAGCTCCGCAGCGAATGCAGGCGAGCGACTGTCGCGTGGTTGGATGCGCCAACACCCGCGAGCGCCCGTTGTCCATCAGAACGATGTGCAGTTCCTCGGGCCCCTCGTCCCCCGGTGCCCGCCGCGTTCCCGTGATCAGCGATTGGTAGGCGGTCAGCAGCTGCCCTGTGCCTGAGCGCGGCAACAGCTTCAGGAAGACGTCGAGGTCCTGGAAGCTGGGGATGACTTTCTCGATCCCCATCAACGCCGCATGGACCGGGGGCAGGCTGGTGGTGAGCCGGGCATTGCCCTCGTTCTCGAGGATGAGGATAGTCCCCGTCTCGGCCACTCCGAAGTTCACGCCGCTTATCCCCATGTCCGCCTGAGCGAACCGCTGCCGGAGGGCCGCGCGCGCCGCTTCCGTGAGGGTTGCCACGTCGTCCGAGGGCGGAATTCCCAGCTTCTCCACGAAGAGCTCGGCGATCTGCCGCTTGGTCTTGTGGATGGCAGGCACCACGATGTGGGAAGGCGTCTCACCCGCCAGCTGGATGATGTATTCGCCCAGGTCGGTCTCGATCGGCTCGATTCCCAGGCGAGCGAGCGCGGCGTTGAGATGGATCTCCTCCGACGCCATGCTCTTGCTCTTGACCACCGTGCGCACGCCTCGCTCCCGCGCGATCTGCCCGATGATGGCGCAGGCCTCCTCGCCGTCGCGTGCCCAGTGTACCCGGGCGCCCGCTCGCTCGGCGTTATCGGCGAACTCTTCCAGATAGCGGTCGAGCTGGGCGAGGGTTCGGTCCTTGATCTCGCGGGCGCGGGTACGCAGCCCCTCCCAATCGTCCACCGTCCCGATCGCCGCCAGCCGACGCTCGCCGAACAGGCTGGTGGCGTGCCGGAGCGCACCACGGAGCTGCGTGTCGGCGAGCGCCGCGCGCGCGTTGCGGTCGAAGGTCCGGGAGGTGACGCTGTGAGAGCTCATCTATCTTGATCTTGCGATCTGCGAGGGCTGCCTCGAGCGGGGCTCGCCCGGGAGGAGGGACGGGCGGAAAACGCCTACGCGCTCGAGGCGAGAATCTCGGCCAGATGGAGCGCCCGGACGCGAGAGCCGCGGCGACTGAGACGGCCGCCGATCTGCATGAGGCAGCTCGCGTCCGCCGACACTACCGCGTCGATCCCCGCCTGCTCAATGGCGTCCACCTTGTCGTCGACGATGGCGACCGACAGCTCCGGGTACTTGACGGAGAAGGTACCGCCGAAGCCGCAGCACGACTCCGCGTTGGGGAGCTCGACGAACTCCACGCCACGCACCCGCGCGAGCAGCCGCCGCGGCTCACTCTTCACACCGAGCTCCCGGAGGGCGTGACAGGCGTCGTGCCAGGCGACACGGCCGGTGAAGCTCGCGCCCACGTCCTCCACGCCCAGCACATTGACCAGGAAGGCGCTCAGCTCGTGAGTGCGCTCCGCCACCGCCCGCGCACGCTCTCTCCACTCCTCGCTATCCTCGAACAGGTCCTCGTAGTGGTGCACCATGGCCGTGCACGACCCGGAGGGAGCCACGATGGCGTCCGCCGGGTTGCGCTCGTACGCCTCGATGAAGCGTCGGGCGAGGGCACGCGCAGGCTCGCGGTAGCCGGTGTTGAAGGCGGGCTGGCCACAACAGGTCTGGCTTTCGTCGAAAGTCACCTCGCACCCGACCCGCCGCAACACCTCCACCGTGCTGGTTCCCACGGAGGGCCAGAGCTGGTCGACTATGCACGTAACGAAGAGGGCGACGCGCATCAGACCCTCGAGCCGCTCAGAGATCCGCCCAGGGTGACGACCCCCTTCACGAAAGAGGGGTCGCGATAGTCGCGGGCCAGGGCATCCGGCACCTGCTCGAGCGAGGTATAGCGGTGAGAGATGATTGGCCCCACTTCGATGGTCCCCTCCTCCAGCAGCCGCAGCGCCCGGGCGTACGTGCGCGGACGGCCGTCTTCCAGAAAGTCGCCGGACGCCCCGGCCGGGGTGAGCAGCGTCGGCTCGAGAAACTGCACCCCGCTCATGGTGCTCAGATCCTTTCCCGAGTGGCCGTGTCCATAGAGCAGGATGGTCGCCTGCTTCCGCGCCAGCTCCGGAATCGCCGCGAAGGCGGTCGCCGACCCGGAAGCCTCGATGACCAGCTCGACGCGGCGTCCGCCCGTGCGCTCCTGTACCGCCTGCGAGGGATCCACTTCAGCTGGATCGATGACCTCCGCGCCGAAGCGTCGGGCCAACTCCCGCTTGCGCGCGTTGGGCTCCACCGCCAGGAGCAGACCCTCGAAGCCCAGCACCCGCCGAAGATATTGAGTGAACAGCAAACCAGCGGGGCCGGCCCCGAGAATCAGGACGGTGCGGATCGGGCGCTCGCCACCGAAGCGGTAACGGGCCACGGCGCCCACCAGCAACTCGCAGGAGTGAACGATACAGCCCAGCGGCTCCGTCAGCGCCGCCTCCTCCGGGGGGAGTGCCCCTGTGACCGGTATCACGTTGAGCGCGGGGACGATCACGTACTCCGCCAGTCCGCCCGGCAGGCCCGTGATCCCGTGCTCCGCGTAGAACTCACATTGGTGCGAGTCGCCGGTCTCGCAGTACTCGCAACGCGGCGAGCGGCCCGTCCCGACGCACGTTCGGCCCTGGTCCACCACCACACGGTCACCCGGCCGGACATCAGTCACCCCCGCGCCAACCTCCTCCACCACTCCGGTGATCTCGTGCCCCAGTATCTGGGGCGCCTCCGAAAGCGGAACGACACGTCCGCGGTGGTCGCGGTGGTAGTTGGCGTGCCCCGCGTAGATATGCACGTCGGTTCCGCACAGTCCGACGGCCTGCACGCGGACCCGCACCTCCCCGGCAGGCAGAGGCGGAACGGGTACGTCGCGCACGACCAGCTTCCCTACGTCCTCGAGCACGGCCGCCTGCATCGTCGCGGCCGGACCGGCGCGGGGGACGGTGAGTTCGCGCTCGGGCATGCGGTGACTCGGTCCGTTGAAGGGCAGGCTCGGAGCAGGATTGTAGGCCAGGGGGAGGGGCCACGCAACACGCGGGCAGCCCCCGCAGAGTGACCCTGTCGTCCTGAGCGAAGCCCCGCAGGGGCAGCGCGAAGGATCGTGTACAGGCACCGTGGCGGCGCGCGATCCCTGGCTGCGCTCTGATACCGTAGGGAAGCGGGCCGTTGCGTCATATGCTCTCTGTGACCGCCTTCACAGGAGGAGCACATGCGTGTCGCAACGACCCGCTCGCATGGATGACAGATCACTCTCCGGAGCCCGTCCGAGCTCTCGGTCGCGATTGCCAGGCGGAAGAGGCTTGCTCCCGCGCCGCCCGGCAAGGCACGAAGCTACGGCGGCCGGAATGGGGCGGCTCGGAAGGGGGATCCGAGGGTCCGTCAAGCGGCGCTGGCCGAGCGGACCTCCTCGATGCGGGCGCGAGCCAGCGTACGATCGTCCATCACGTAGAGGGCATCGAGGAGGCGCCAGCGAAGCGTGCCGGGGCCATCCGACTGCTCCGCCGCATAGTCCCCGCAGACCCCCAGAGCCGCAAGCGCATGCGCCGCGGCGAGCAGAGCATCCTGCTCCACCGCCAGGCAGGCGCCAATCAAAGCACTGGCCGTGCAGCCGAGCGCGGTGACCTTGGTCATCATCGGGTGTCCGCTGGTCACACTCACCACTCGCGCGCCGTCGGTCACATAATCGGTCGCGCCGGTGACTGCGACCACGCACTCGAGATGGCTCGCGAGATCCCGCGCCACCTCCACCGCGTGCTCCGAGCCGTGCACGCTGTCCACTCCCCGCGTGGTGATCTCGCTCTCTCCCGCCACGGCCAGGATCTCCGAGGCGTTCCCGCGGAGCACCGCGGGGCGTCGGCGGCTGAGATCGCGCGCTACGGAAGTTCGATACGGGGTCGCTCCCGCCCCCACCGGGTCGAGCACCCATGGAACTCCCCGGGAGAGCGCGGTCTCGGCCGCGCGCACCATGGACCGCACCCAGGAGGGCGACAACGTCCCGATGTTGATCACCAGGGCCGCCGAGATCCCCACGAAATCACGGACCTCCTCCTCCGCGTGCACCATGGCCGGAGAGGCGCCGAACGCCAGCAGCGCGTTGGCCGTAAGGTCCATGGCCACGTAGTTGGTGATGTTGTGCACGAGCGGCCCCGACTCCCGGACCTTCCTTACAGTCGCCCACACGCTTTCCGCGTCGTACATCTCTCCTCCCTTGCTCTATTTGGGTCTGCCCCGGGGCCGCGGCGAGACTCAGGAATTCACCGGGAACGGCTCGCGCACACGACTACCCGGGATGAGACCGATCTCTTCGTCGGTCAGGTAGCAGCCCGGGTCCTCCGCCCAGGGGTCGCCGTGCACCTGGAGGGCACGCACGCGGAAGCTACCGCCGCAGATGTCCTGCCATTGACAGGCTCCACAGCGCCCATGCAGCAACGGCGCCCGATTGCGCAGCCCGGCGAGGATGGGATCGGAGAGATCCTGCCAGATGGCGCTGAACGGCCGCTCACGGACGTTGCCGAGCGTGTGGCTCATCCAGAACTGGTCGGGGTGCACGTT
The DNA here is from genome assembly GCA_036375715.1 of Longimicrobiaceae bacterium. Lineage (NCBI taxonomy): Bacteria > Pseudomonadati > Gemmatimonadota > Longimicrobiia > Longimicrobiales > Longimicrobiaceae > Longimicrobiaceae bacterium. The sequence goes on from DASVBS010000028.1 coordinate 78,233, forward strand.
CCCCAGCCAGTCGACGTCCGCGATCCCTACGCCCGAGCTGTACAGTCCGCCACCGTTCCACCGCATGAGGGTGAGCACCTCCTCGGCGCGGCGAGGGTCCTCTTCGCGCAGTTTGAGGTACAGGTAAACGTTGTCGGCGTGGTTGTCGACGGTGAAGATCTCGATGGGGAGGCCGCGCTCGGCGAAGTCTCGCGACCGCCGCAGAATCGTGTCCACCGCCGCACGCGCCAGCTCCGGCGGAAGCTCGTCTCGCGTGTTCCCCCGCCCGCTGTAGACGAGATGATAGAAGCAGGCCCGCTGGATGCCCTCCTGCTCGATGAAGTCGAAGATCGAATCCAGGTCCTGGCAGTTGCGTCGGGTGAGGGTCATCCGCAACCCGACCCGCTGCCCCACCGCGCCGCAGTTGCGGAAGCCCGCCATCGCCTTCTCGAAGGCCCCCTTGTGCCCTCGGAACATGTCGTTGGTCTTGCCGATCCCGTCCAGCGAGATGCCGACGTAACTCACCCCGAGGTCGTTCAGACGTTTGGCGACGTCGGGGGTGATCAGCGTGCCGTTGGTGGAGAGGGTGACCCGCAAGCCCCTGTTTCGGGCATGCTCGATGAGCTCGAAGATATCCGGACGCAGGAGGGGCTCGCCGCCGGACAGAAGGAGAGCGGGAATGCCGAAGGCGGCGAGGTCGTCCAGCAGGGCTTGCCCCTCTTCGGTCGAGAGCTCGCCCTCGTAGGGGCGGTTGGCGGAATCCGAGTAGCAATGCACGCAGTGCAGGTTGCAGCGGCGTCCCACGTTCCATACCACCACCGGACGGCGCTCTGCCGCGCTGCGCGGCGGCGTTGCGGTGACGATGTCGCGGGCGCGCACCCCCTCCGTCCGCTGAACTCCGTATCGCAGACCGTCGGAGGGGGTGTTGCGACCTGCGTAGAGGCGGGAGATGCTGATCATGTGTCCGTCGAGGGTTCGTTTCGCGTGGCCCAGCGGGCCGGGATGTGCACGCAGTAGGGGTCGGCGGCCAGTGGGTCTCCGGTGAGGGCGTAGGCGCGGGCGCGGGAGCCGCCACAGAGACTCCTGTACTCACAGACGCCACACTTCCCTTTCAGGCGATCAGGGTCGCGTAAAGCCCGGAAGAGCGGGTGGTGGCGATAGACCTCCACCAGGTCGTCTTTCCGCACGTTGCCCGCGGAGAGCGGCAGGAAGCCGGATGGGAAGATGTCCCCCCGGTGGCTCACGAAGACGAAGCCGTTGCCGTCGTTCACCCCTCGGGCGCGGCCCACGCCGTCCGCCAGGCTGAAGCCGATGCCGGCGGTGAGTGCGGAGGGGGCCTCAGCGCGGCTGCCTGCGCGGCGCTCGGCAACCTGCCGCTGCAGGATCACCCGGCGGTACTGGGGTGCGGCCGTGCTCTTGATGTCGAAGGGCACCACCCGCGAGAGATCGTACATCCGCTGGAAGACGGCCTCGAACTCCTCCGGCGAGGCCAGGTCCTGTGGCCGTGCTCGCCCCGTCGGCACCAGGAAGAATACCGACCACAGCGCGATCCCCAGGGTGGTCATCAGCTCCGCCATCCGCTCGAAGTCGTCGACGTTCTGGCGGGTGACGGTGGTGTTGATCTGGGTGGAGAGACCGAGACCGCGCGCGGCCTGGATCATCCTCAGAGTCCAGGCGAAGGAGCCGTCGACCCCGCGAAAGCCGTCGTGAATCTCGGCCGTGGATCCGTCGAGGCTGACCGCCAGCCGGGTGAGACCGGCTTCCGCCAGATCGGCGATGACCTCCGGGGTCATCAGCGGGGTGCCGGACGGCGTCATCGCCATCCGGAGCCCGGCCGACGACCCATAGCGCACCAGCTCGACCATGTCCGGGCGCTTCAAGGGGTCTCCCCCGGTGAGCACGAAGAGAGGGCGGCCGAACGCCCGCACGCGATCGATCAGCGCCTTGGCCTCGTCGGTGGTGAGCTCCCGGGGGTCGCGCCACGGCCTTGCTTCCGCGCGGCAGTGCAGGCAGGCGAGGTCGCACGCCTGCGTCGTCTCCCAGATGACCAGGAAGGGCGACTTCTCGAAATCGACCTCTGCGAGTGACGGCCGGCGTCCGGCCACGCCTTCAGGCGAGGGCCGGACACCACCCGGGGGACGCGCCATCGAAGCAGGCTTCATTCAGCTCCTGCAGTCATTGCCAACATCGGCCAGCTCAGCGGGCACCTCGGGCGGGCGCAGCTCCTCTGCGGCCAATCGAGGCCGCTGCCACCGAGGGGCTCGCGGGCAAGATACGCCGGGTTTAACCCGCCGCCGTCGGGGCGAACATGTCGCCCCTGTGGGGAATTCCCCCAGGGTCGCGTAGGGAGTCGCCCCACCTGAGGGCTCCTTGCGAAGGCCATCGAGTTCCTCACCCACGAACCCTTCCAGAGATCTCGACGGGGCGCAGGCGGAAGACCGTGGCGCTTGCGGCCCGCAGCACGTCGTGCCTGGAAAACGGTCTAGAGCGAGCGACCAGGCGACCGATCGTGCCGAGGGCATGCAGCCTCTCGCGTACGGTTCGCACCCGCTCGGCGTCTGCGATCACGACTACGGAGCGCCAGCGGTTGCCGTCCGTCACGTCCGCTATCGTGAGGCAAACGCCCGGGGAGGCCTCGAGCGCACGTAACTTCCGCCCCGGACCGCTGGCGATGTAGAGGTCGGTCCCGTCATAGCCGAAGGAGACGGGAACCGCGTAGGGACGCCCCTCGTGGAGGGTACAGAGAACTCCCCAGCGCCCCTCCTGGAGAAGGTTCTCCACCTCCTCCTCACACATCGACCGCACTCCCACCTCAGGAGGAGTTCCGTCCGATAGGTTGGCCACGCTAGCGCGCGTGGCCTCGATGTCGATCCGACGGGTCATCCGTGCAACAAGAGTCCGAGAAAGACGACGACGGAGCCGATGACCAGCACGGCGAAGTGAACGACGACGAACGCCCGGCCGCGCCGCAACGGCGGCTCCAGCCGGGCGATGGTGGGCAGGGCGGTGAGATAGATCACGGCGAGAATGCCCACCAGCGAGAGCTTCAGCAGAAAGATCCGAGGGTACGCTCCGGCGGCCCAGAGGTCGGGACTGAGCAGGCCACGCCAATGGGCCAGGAGCACCCCCGACGCGACAATGGCCGCGAGCGCGCCGCCAACCACCCGGCGCAGCCGCGCCTTCACCTGCCGCAGCAGCAAATACCACTGCGACCGTTCCATCCCCGCGCTGCGCACCGCCGGCCGGAGAACGAGCAGGAAGTACGCGACGGCGCCAAACCAGACCACCACGCCCGCGAGGTGAACCCAGAGCGTAACTGTGCGAATCCAGGGAGATAAATCAGTCAAAGACGGCACGCGAGGTGCTATGTACGGCGCAGTGGCTCGAGCGAGTGAAACGGTCACGGTCGAACCTTCTCCGACCCGCCACACTGGCATAGAGCCTCATCCGTCCGCTGTGACGGGCGTCACAGATGGCGGGTGACGCAGGACACGGAGGCAGCATAGGTTGCAGCGGCATGAACAGCGTCCGAGGGCGGCGCGACGCGGGAATGACGAATGGATGACCGCAGGTTTCACCTCGAGGAGACGGCGAGCGCGCTGACCCACGGGCTGGGTGCGCTCGCCAGTGTGGCGGGCGGAGGCGCCCTCATCACCTTAGCGGCGGCGCGCGGCGATGGCTGGCAGCTGCTGAGTGCCGTCGTCTTCAGCCTCACCCTTTTCATGCTGTACACATCGTCCACCCTCTACCATGCCGTAAGGCGGGAAATCGCCCGCGCGCGGCTACGGGTGGTCGACCACTGCGCGATCTTCCTGCTCATTGCCGGGACCTACACGCCCTTCACCCTGGTGACGCTGCGCGGCGCTTGGGGGTGGAGCCTCTTCGGCCTGGTGTGGGCCCTGGCTGTCGCCGGCGTCGTCTTCAAGCTCTTCTTCACCGGGCGGCTGAAGCGTCTCTCAACGGCGATCTACCTCGGGATGGGATGGCTGGTGATCGTGGCCGTGCGTCCCTTCGTCGAGGCGGTCCCGCTCGAGACCCTCCTCTGGTTGCTCGCCGGTGGCCTCGCCTATACGATGGGTACCGCGTTCTATCACTGCAGGCGCATTCCCTTCTCGCACGCGGTGTGGCACCTGTTCGTCCTGGCGGGGAGCGCCTGCCATTTCATCGCCGTGGCGAGCCAGGTGGCGACTGCCCTCACCTGAGGCCGGCCCTCGATTCCCGAGAAAACCATGACCCAGGTACTTCCTCCGCTGCGGGGAGGACGTCCCCGCCTGCCTTCGCACTCCTTGGTCGCCGTCGGCATCGCGCTGCCGCTGGCACTGCTCCTCACACCCCAGGCCGGCGCCCAGGACATCGGCCGCTGGGAGACGCTGGCTGAGAGCGACCAGCCGCAGCACCGGCACGAGGCCGGGTACGTGCGTATCGGCGACAGGTTCTATCTCGTCGGCGGCCGCGGCATGCGCGCTACGCAGGCTTTCGATCCGGCGACCGGTCACTGGACCGACGGCGCGGAGCCGCCCCTGGAGATGCATCACTTCCAGGCGGTGGAGCACGACGGCAAGCTCTATGTCGCGGGGGCGATGACCGGGAACTATCCCACGGAGCCGCCCATCCCACACGTCTACATCTACGATCCCGCCTCCGACAGCTGGACCCGGGGGCCTGAGATCCCGGAGGATCGGCGCCGGGGCGGCGCCGGGGCCATCGCCCACGAGGGGAAGATCTACGTAGTCGCCGGGATCACCAACGGCCACAGCGACGGCCACGTGGCCTGGTTCGATGCCTTCGATCCGGCCACGGGAGAGTGGACGCGCCTCCCGGATGCGCCTCGACCGCGCGACCATTTTCAGGTCGCCATCCTCGACAACAAGCTGTATGCGGTCGGCGGCAGACGCAGCTCGGCGGCCACGGGGCAGACCTTCGAGCTCACGGTTCCGGAGGTGGACGTCTACGACTTCGAAACCGGAGAGTGGAGCACCCTTCCAACCGAGTCCAACCTGCCCACTCCCCGCGCCGGAGCGACTACGGTGGTGCTGAACGGGGAGATCCTGGTAATCGGAGGTGAGAGCGCGGCGCAGCAGGCGGCGCACGCGGAGGTGGAGGCGCTCGACCCCGCGACCGGTCGCTGGCGCAAGCTGGCCCCCCTGAACACCGGGCGCCATGCTACCCAGGCGGTGGTTTACGACGGCAAGCTGTACATCGCGGCCGGGTCCCGCACGCGCGGCGCCACGGAGATCAACTCCCAGGAAGTATTCACTCCCTGACCCCCGGTACAACCTCGCTCCACATGCTCGCACGCCTCCCGCGCGGGCCCGTGCTCGCGGCTCTCCTGGCCGCCTGCACGAATCCGCAGTCCAGTGAGCGCTCCGGTCCGCTCGCCATCGACGAGCCGGTTCGCGGTTGGACCATCCTTTCCGACAGCGATACCGACGCCCTGACGGTGATCGCCGCCGCGGCGGACTACGACATCAACCATCTCCAGCTCTCACACGAGATCGTCCACAACCTCAACGAATTGCGCGACGAGGAGAAGCGGGCCCTCACGAACCGGCTCACCCGGGCGGCGCACGAGGCGGGCATCGAGGAGGTGGTGCTCTGGGACCACGCCCTCTACGACCTCGACTACTATCCCGAGCGATTCCGAACCGGGCCGCAGGGAACGATCGACCTCGACAACCCGCAGTTCTGGGAATGGCTCAAGGCGGACTACCGATCGATGCTCGACCTGGCCCCCGACATCGACGGCATCGTGCTCACCTTCATCGAAACGGGGGCCCGGGTGGAGCGCCAGTACTCGCGTCGGCTTCAATCACCCGAGGAGAAGCTGGCGGCGGTGGTGAACGCCGTGGCGGACGTGGTGATCGGTGAGCGGGGTCTGAACCTCTACGCCCGCACCTTCGCCTACACGCACGAGGAGTACGAGAACATCACCCGCGCCATCGAGCGGTTCGAGCGTCCGGAGATCCGTTTGATGATGAAGGAGGCGCCACACGACTTCTTTCTGACCCACCCGAACGACTTCTACGCCGGGTCGATCCCTCGGCCCACGCTGATGGAGTTCGATGCGGCGGGCGAGTTCAACGGCCAGGGAATCATCGCCAATACCTGGCCTGAGTACATCCTGCGACGGTGGCGGGACTTCGCCTCGCGGCCGCACATCATCGGCTACACCGCCCGAACCGACCGATACGGCGACACCCGCCTGATTGGCCGACCCTCTGAGGTGAACCTATGGGCGCTCAAGCGAGGGATGGAGGATCCCGAGGTCACCGCAGACCAGGTGATGCGCGAGTTCATCTCCCGCCGCTACGGGGAGGCGGCGGTCCCGCACCTCTCGGCCGCCTTCGGCAATGCATTCGACATCGTCACCTCGGCGCTCTACACGCTCGGAACCAACACCGCCAACCACTCGGCGCTGGACTACGACCCCTACGCCTCCGGCTACGCGCGCCACGTCAGCGGCAAATGGATCGATCCTCCCATCGCCAGGGTCGGCCACGGTGTTGACCGCGAGTTGCATTACTGGCGCGATGTGATCGACCACCTGGCGCCGCCCTGGGCAAAGGCCCCTGGCGGGGCGCAGTGGGACGAGGTGCCGTGGGTGCTCGAGCAGGGATGGATCACCCCGGGCGAGCGGATGGACGAGGAGTATCTCGGCTACATCCTCACCGAGAAGCGGCACGGTATTGCGCTGGCGGAGGAGTCGCTGGCCCACGTGGGTTCGGCGCAGCCCGTGCTGGATCCGCAGGACTACGAAGACCTCCGGCATTACTTCGCCCGCACCCTGCTGACCGCCCGGCTCCATCTGGCGGTAGCCAAGGCCTACTTCGGGTTTCGCGTCTGGTCGAGAGGCGGGAGCCATGCGACTCCCGAAGTCGAGCGCATCGTGTCGGACGGTCTGCGGGAGATCGACGAAGTTGGCAGCGCGATCGAGAGCTACCCCATCAAGCCGCAATCCGGGCAGTGGACGTGGAACGAGGATGCATCCACGGCCCGCCGCTACGCGGAATGGATCACCACCGGCTGGCCGGAAGAAACCCGCAACTTCGAGAATCCCAACGGAGGGGTGCGGTTCACCCCTCGCTGGGTGGACTCCGCCGGCTCTCCCTTGAGGGACGGGTTCTCGGGCCGGGATTGAACGCCTTGGTGCGCAATCCGGGCGGCGTGCGCGATCTATGGTTCGATGGCTGGCTATGCCAGCCGCGCCACGTAGTAGTCGTTCATCACGTCGTGCGGCAGCTGCTGCACGGTGATCTCTCCGAAGCCCGCTTCCCTTAGCATTCGTAGCGCCTGTTCCCTCCCCCACATCGTTCCCAGACCGTCTCCACCCTGCGCGAGCGACACCGGCATGCAGTGCAAAAGCGAGACGGTGTAGAGGAACGGTCCGAGTGGGTGCGCGAGATTGTCTCGGACATCCGTGGCGGCGTGGATGTCCTGCATCAGATAGACGCCGTCGGGCCGCAGGGTGCGGGCGATCCCGCGCAGCAGACGCGCGGGCTTCGCCTGGTCGTGTACCGCGTCGAAGGTGGTGACCAGGTCGTAGGCGTGGGGCTCGGCCGTCTCGTCGAAGTCAGTCAGATCACGGACCTCGAAGCGGATGTTGCGCAGCCCGCGCTCGCCCGCCTGTTCGCGCGCCCAGCCGATCGCCTCCGCGGAGAGGTCGTACCCGGTGAACCGGCTCGCCGGGTAGCGTGTCGCCATCTCCAGGAGTGCGCACCCGCGGCCGCAGCCGAGATCGAGCACTCGGATGCCGGCGGCGAGCCGCTCCCGGATGCCCGGCACGAGCGGAAGGATCAGCTCGTCCAGCACGTCCACCACGCTCTGCCCGCTGTCCTCGGCCATGATCTCGTGGAAGCGGGGGTAGGCGGAGTACGGCACCCCGCCGCCCTCGCGAAAGCAGCCGAGAATCTCGTCCTCGACACCCGCGAGGGCGGGAAGATACTGGGCGAAGACCGCCAGGTTCTCCGTGCCCCCCGGCGTCAGCAGAGGAACGTACTCGGGGGGTAAGGAGAACCGGCCGTCGTCGTGCAGTACTACCACCCCGCTGGTGGCCAGGCCGGCGAGCCACTCGCGCAGGTAGCGCTCGGACATACCTGCGAGCCGCGCCAGCTCCTCGCTGGTGACGGGACCGCTGCGCGCCAGGAGATCGAACAGGCCCGCGCGGTGACCGAGGGAAAGGAGCAGCAGGAGTGCTGATCCGTTCAGCGCCTGCAATACGCCTTCGGCGAAAGCTTCGGCGGTAACGGGGGTCGAGGGCGCGGAGCCGGGAGTTGCCGTTGCCTGGTCGTCGGGGATGGTTGCTGCCCTGCTGGACATCGCGGTGCCTCCTGAAAGAGCGATCGAGCGCAGCTACATACCAACTGGTCGGTATGTAACAACTGTCGGTGAAGGAGTCAAGGCTGACGAACGTCCGGAGGCCTGATCGGATCCGCGGCTCGGAAACCAGCTTGAGGGGCGGCCTCGCGGCAATGTCCAGCGAAATCCACGGGGCATGGAGCGAAGGGTGCGACGCCGCCTTCAGGTCAACCGAGGCGAATACACTCCGGGACGCGGTAGGGCGGAACGAAGCAAAGAGTCGCGCTCAAGCCGGTCATCCTACGGGGTCCCTCGCTGTCGCCCAGAACCGCAGAGGCGCCCCGCGCCTTGAAAGATACCGTCCGGTATGCTAACGTGCCTTCATGGCTCGAAACGCAACTGAGACACGGACCGGAATCCTCGACTCGGCGCACGCGCTGGTCATGGAGCAGGGCTTTGCGGCCACCTCGGTGGACGCGATTGTGGAACGTGCGGGGGTCACGAAAGGGGCGTTCTTCCATCACTTCCCGAGTAAGAATGCGCTGGCCCACACCCTGGTGGAGCGCTACGCCGAGCTCGACGAGCGGCAGTTGCGGAATACGCTGGAGCGGGCGGAGCGACTCGCCCGTGACCCGCTCGACCAGCTCCTGCTCTTCGCCGGCTTCCTGGAAGAGTACTGGGAAGCGCATGAGCCCCCCGCTACAGGCTGCCTCTTCGCCTCCTGCCTCTACGAGGCGCAGCTCTTCGACGAGCAGACCCACGGCATCATCCGTCGGGCAATCCTTTCCTGGCGGGAGGCCCTGGCGGACAAGCTTCGCGAGGCCATCCGCCTGCATCCGCCCCGCCTCCCCATCGACCCGGAATCGATCGCCGACCTGGTGACCGTGCTGTTCGAAGGGGCTTTCATCGTTTCCCGCTCGACCGGCGAATCCAGCACGGTCGCCGCCCAGCTACGTCACTTCCGCAACTACCTGGAGCTGCTCTTCGGGAAGGTGAGGTGAGGGGGTGACGGAGTGACGGGGTGAGAAGGTGAGAGGCAGCAAGACAAGAAGACCCGTTCACCTTGTCACCTTGTCACCCCGTCACCAACGTCCACGCCACCGCCTCTGTATCCTACACCACGCCTTGGCTTCAACTCGCTACCAGGAGAATGTCGATGCTGAACCGTCGCCAGTGGCTGGGCCGCACGCTCGGTATGAGCGCGGCGCTCACTCTGGACCTGCGCTGGTTGGAGTCCCTCACCCAGGGCGAGCTCCTGACCCGCGCCATCCCGTCTTCCGGCGAGCGGCTCCCCCTCGTGGGACTCGGTAGCTCCGCGACCTTCTCGCAAGTCGCGCGCAGCGAAGACTACTCGGCGCTGCGCGAGGTGTTGAAGGCACTCGTGGACAACGGCGGGAAGGTCTTCGACACGGCTCCCGGCTACGGGGCCTCGGAGGAGGTGGCCGGCACGATCGCGCGAGAGCTGGGCATCACCGATCGGATCTTCTGGGCCACCAAGGTCAACGCGGCTGGACGTGGTGGGGGGAGAGCCGATCCCGCGGCCGCGCGTGCACAGATTCAGACCTCCTTCGACCGGATCGGCAAATCGCCTATCGACCTCATCCAGGTTCACAACCTGTCGGACGTGCCGACCCACCTGGCGGTGCTGAAAGAGCTCAAGGAGCAGGGGCGGGTGCGTTACATCGGCGTCACCAGCACCAGCGACCGGCAGTACGGGGAGCTGGAGAGCATCATGCGGAACGAGCCGATCGATTTCATCGGGGTAGATTACGCCATCGATAACCGCAACGTCGAAGAGACCATCCTGCCGCTCGCGCAGGAGCGGAAAATCGGGGTCCTGGTTTACCTCCCCTTCGGACGGAGCCGGCTCTGGAGCCGTGTGGAGGGCCGTGAAGTGCCGGAGTGGGCGGCCGAGTTCGATGCCACCACCTGGGCGCAGTTCTTTATCAAGTTCGTCGCTGCTCACCCTGCGGTCACCGTGGTCACCCCGGCAACCAGTCAGGCGCGGCACATGATCGACAACCTCGGTGCCGCTCGCGGAAGGCTACCGGACGAGGCCACCCGACGCAGGATGATCGAACTCGTGGAATCACTCCCCCAGGCGTGATCCTGCGCGCGCGGCGACGGTGGGCTTCCGGGGTGACGCTCTGTCGAACTGGAGGGAAAGATGCGTCCTGGTAGACGATTGCGTGCAGGCGCGGCAGGGTTCGGGCTCCTGGCCGCCTTCGCGCTGCATCAGGCGGCGGAGCGCGCCCCGGCGAGCACCGCGGACACACGGGGGGAGGCAGGCTCAGGAACGATGACGGCGGGTACACAGGAAGGACGTGTCGTCCTGGTCACTGGCTCGACCGGCGGCCTCGGACGGGAAGTGGCGCTGCGGCTCGGAGCGGCCGGCGCGCACGTGATCGTGCACGGCCGCAATGTCGAACGCGGCCGCGAGGTCGTGGAGCAGATCGAAGCTACCGGCAAGGGCAGCGCCCGCTTCTACCCGGCCGATTTCGCATCGCTGGCGGAGGTGCGGCGCCTCGCGGAGGAGATCCGGCGGGACTACGACCGCATCGACGTGCTGGTGAACAATGCGGGGATCTTCCTGCCCGAAGGGGAGCGACAGCTCAGCGAGGATGGCAACGAGCTCCATCTGCAGGTGAACTATCTTGCCGGCTTCCTCCTCACACGGGCGCTGCTGCCGCTGCTCGAGCGCGCCGCGCCCTCCCGGATCGTCAATGTGGCCTCGGGTGCGCAGAGGGCGCTGGATTTCTCGGATCCCAACCTGGAACGCGGCTACGACGGCTGGCGCGCCTACGCGCAGAGCAAGCTGGCCCAGGTGATGTTCACGATCGACCTGGCCGAGGAGCTGAGAGACCGGGGCATCACGGTGGTCAGCCTGCACCCCGCCACCTTCATGGACACCGACATGGTGCGGGAGGCGGGAATCACCCCGAGGTCCACGGTGGACGAGGGCGCGGACGCCGTCATGCACCTGATCGACTCTCCCGACATGCGTAGCGGGCAGTACTTCGAGGGTATGCAGCCCGCCACCCCCGCCGCCCAGGCGCTCGACCCCGAAGCCCGCCAGCGGCTGAGAGAGCTGACCGAACAACTGCTGGATTGAAAGACTACACACCTCTGCGCCCTCCGGCGTCATCCTCCGTGGTCCTCCGCGGTTTGCCGTTAGAAACAGCTAGGAAGCAGAAGGGTCCGGAATCGCTCCCGGACCCTTCTGCGCCGTTTTCAGGCCTCCCCGCCTCAGTGGGCCATCGGCCCGTCCTTCCCTTTGAAGATGGCCACCTCCGGCGTGCCTTCCACATGGATGGTGCCGAGAGCACCCTTCTGTGCCCGGAAGATCGAGTGGTCGACGAAGTGGAAGTCCCCAGGCGCTTCCGCCCTGAACTCGACGATCGCCGCTCCGCCGGCCGGGATCAACGTCGTCTGCACGTTGTGCGATACGGTGGTCCCCCCTTCCTTGTACACGTTATCGAATACCTCTCCGATCACGTGGAAGCTGCTGCTCAGGTTGGGGCCACCGTTGCCGACGTAGAGCCGGACCGTCTCGCCCTTCCGCACCTGCAGCGCGTGGTCGCCCGTCAGCGCCCCCACGCGGCCGTTGAAGACCACGTAGTCGGGAGTCTCCCCCAGGGCCTCCTCCAGATCCAGCGACTGCAGCCCCTTCTCACCGAACTCGCCCGCGGTGTAGAAATCGCCCTGCATCACGTAGAACTCGTGGTCGACCGGCGGCAGGCCCTCCTTCGGCTCCACCAGGATCAACCCGTACATCCCGTTGGCGATGTGCATGCCCACCATGCCCGGCATGGCGCAGTGGTAGACGTAGAGCCCGGGGTTCAGAGCGGCGAACTCGAAGGTTGTGCGGTCACCCGGCATCGTGATGCTCGCCGCGGCGCCCCCGCCGGGGCCAGTCACCGCGTGCAGGTCGATGTTGTGCGGGAACTGACTGTCCTCCGCGTTGATCAGGTTGAAGATCACCCGATCACCCTCGCGAACGCGGATGAAACGTCCCGGCACGGTGCCGCCGAAGGTCCAGAACCGGTAGGTGGTGCCGTCGGCGATCTCCATCTCCTTCTCCACCACCTCGAGGTTCACCTCCACAGTGGTAGGATAATCTCGCGCGATCGGCGGGGGCACCATCGGCGGCGCGGTGAGCGCCGCGACCTCGTGACCCCTCACCTCCGGGGCCACCCGAACCGGAATATCCGCATTGTAGAAGGGGCCGGTTCCCGCACCAGTGAGGCGGAAGCCCATGCTTCCTCCCACCGCCAGCGCCGCAACCACCCCACCCATGACCCAACCGGCCTTGCTGGTCTTCGAACGAATATCCATTTTACCGTCTCCTCGTCTCGTTTTCGTCGCTCTTGGTGAGCGTCCAGCCGGTAGTGCCGGGGGATGTTACGCCGGCTTGCTGTTCCGCTACGGTCGAAATATGCGACGGGACGACGGGGCGGTCTGTCGGCGGGGATGTGATATTTTCGAGGGAACAACCCTCACCGGTGCACGCACAAAAAGAGGGAATTAACCGGACATGCAGGTGCGGTTTTCCGGGGCAGACCAAACCGCACCTGAGTCGCGCCTTTCAATGAAAGGAACCACCCGATGGATCGCGGCAGATTGCCACTTGGGTCCCGGATCTCGCGACGGAGTACCCGGGCGCCTCGATGGACCTGAGGTGTGAGAGTGCGGGAGGGAGAGAGAGTTCGCTCGTACGAGTTCATCGCGGAGACTTTCCGGTCGACCTGAGCTCGCCCAGGCCGACCGGAAAAGCCGCTCCGCTCACGCCTTCACCAGCTCGCCGCGCTTCAGGGCGTTCACCGCGTAATCCGCCGCGCGGGCAGTGAGCGCCATGTAGGTGATGCTGGGATTCACGCACGAGCTGCTGGTCATGCAGGCGCCGTCGGTCACGAAGACGTTCGGCGAGGCCCACACCTGGTTGTAGCCGTTCAGCACCGAGTTCGACGGGTCGCGGCCCATGCGCGCCGTCCCCATCTCGTGGATGCACAGGCCCGGCTCCGCCCCGTAGCTGCCGTCTTCGAAGTTGTCGAAGGTGGTGACGTTGCGGCATCCGGCGGCCTCGAGCATCTCCGCTGCCTGCTGCGCCATGTCGCGACGCATGGCGAACTCGTTGGGTCCCCACGTGCAATTGATCTCGAGCAGGGGGATGCCCCACTGGTCGGTCTTGTCGGAGAGCAGGGCGGTGTTGTCTTCGCGGGGGAGGCACTCGCCCCACGAGCCGATGCTGATCCTCCAGGGTCCCGGGTCACGCAGCGCCTGCTTGAGCTCGGCGCCCAGCTCGGCCATGCCCGCACCACGGCTCCACCCTGCGCGGCTGGCACTCCCCTGGTATCCGTAGCCTCGCACGAAGTCCAGCCTGTCGGAATCGGGCCCCGCGAGGTTGCGGAAGCGGGGGATGTAGATCCCGTTCGGGCGCCGGCCCTCATAGTAGCGGTCGAGGAGCCCCGGGATCTCTCCACTGGCACCGACCCGAAAATGATGATCCATGAGGTAGCGCCCCAACGCTCCGCTGTTGCCGCCGAGCCCGTCAGGGTGCTCTGAGGTCCGCGTGTTCAGCAGGACTCGCGTGCTGCCCAGGGCGGAGGCGCAGAGGAAGATCACCTGGGCATAGACCTCGTGCATGTCACCGGTCTCGGTATCCACGAAGCGGACACCGGTCACCCGGTTCAGATCCTCGTCGAAGATCAGCGAGTGAACCAGGCTATGCGGCCTCAGGGTGAGCCGGCCGGTGGCGAAAGCGGCGGGAAGCGTCGAGGACTGGCTGGAGAAGTAGCTGCCAGTGGAGCAACCGCGTGAGCACTCGCCACAGTAGTGACAGGCGGCACGATTGCCGATCGGGCGAGTGAGGACGGCGCTCCGGCCGATCGTGACTTTGCGCCCCGGGAAGGCACGCTCCACCCCCTCCTTCACGAACTTCTCCCCGGCGTTCAACTCCATCGGCGGCTGGAACTCGCCGTCCGGCAGCTGCGGCAGGCCCAGCCGCTCACCGCTCACCCCGATGAAGCGCTCGACGTACGAGTACCACGGAGCGATGTCGGCGTAGCGGATCGGCCAGTCGATGCCGTGCCCATCCCGGAGGTTTGCCTCGAAGTCGAGGTCGCTCCACCGGTAGCACTGGCGGCCCCAGAGCAGCGAGCGGCCACCGACCACCTCGGCCTGCACCCAGGTGAACGGCGCCGCCTCGATGTAGGGATGACGCTTGTCGTTCTGGTAGAAGTGCCGATTCCCGGAGTCGACGGTATTCCCCCGGATCTGGACCGCCTGTTCGGGATACATCTCCGGCGTGATCCGCCGGTTGCGGTAAGGCATGTCCCACGGCGGGACGTGCTCGGTGATGTAGTCCTTCTGGTGCTCCACGTTGCGACCGCGCTCCAGCACCAGGGTGCGCAGGCCCTTCTCTGTCAGCTCCTTGGCGGCCCAACCGCCACTCACGCCGGAGCCGACGACCACGGCGTCGTACTCTTCTCTTTGTAGGTAGAACATCGTAGCGGGGACGGAGATCGATGAGCGTGTGCCTCGGTCAGGCCCAAGCGCGTCCGACTTCGGAGTAGGGCATGTCTGCGATCCAGCTGCCCAGTGGGTTCATCCGGAGCTCCTGCGTCGCGCCGATCTCGGACGTGTAGTAGCCGACCAGCACCAGCTCCTTCAGCGTGCGGAAGAAGGACTGCCGTCCGACGTCTTCGGGGTCCCAATCGCGGTCCAACTCGACCGCGCCCGAGGCCGCCTGCACCGCCTCGGCATCGCTCCGACCGGTCTCGGTTCCCGTCTCACGCAGCACCGGCTCCTGGGCGGACGAGGTCTGCCGAGCTGCCGGATCGCTGAAGGCGTGGCGGTTGTACGCCTCGACCAACTGGAGCTGCTGCTCCGGGGTGGCGTCCAGGAAGCGAACTCCGAAGACCCGCTGAGCGCGCGCATCCAGCCGATCCAGTCCGGCAATGAAGCGATCGCGCTCCTCGGCGGGATAGTAATCCGTCATCATCACGTCGATGAAATCCTGGACCCGCGCGGCGCGCGCCCCGGGCGTATCGGTTTCCGGCAGGATGTGCTCACCGATCGTGGCCACGAGCTCCTTACGATCGGGGCCCAGTGCAGAGGCCGCCGCCTCCGGTGCCGCGTTCCGGTCACAACCGGCGAGGACCCCGGCGACGGTGCTGGCGGAGACGGCGCCGCCGAGCAGGTAGGCCACGCGCGCGATGGCAGCGCGCCGTGTCATCAGGTCGTTCATCGTTCTTCAGCGATGGGCGATGAGAAGGACTGGACTGCGGGGCCGGCCAAAACGCGCGCAAAGGCGGCGATCTCGGCCGGATGTTTCTGCAACTTGGCAAGCCACCCCGGGGCGTGCAAGTCAGCGGGGCTCAGGCACGCGTCTGCTGCTCCAGCATGCCGTCGACCAAGCGGAGCAGCTCCTGGATGTCGAACGGCTTGGTGATATAGGCCGAGGCACCCATGTCCATCAACCGCTGCACCTGCGAAGGGATGGCGTCGCCGCTGATCATGATGACCGGGATCTCGCGCAGCCCCGACTCGCTCCGCAACTCCCGCAGGACGACGTCACCGGCCACATCGGGGAGGTTCAGATCCAGCAGGATCAGGTCGGGCCGGTGCTCGCGCGCGAGTTGGAGGCCGAGGCTTCCCTGCATCGCGGTGATCAGGCGCACGAATGGCCGGCGCTGGAAGATCCGCTCGAGGAGCCGCACGTTCGCGAGGTTGTCCTCGACGAAGAGAACCGTGTGCGTCGACTCCAGCTCCTCGGGTGGCGCGGCCGGAGCTTCCTCACCATCCTGGGGCTCCGGGACCGCGGGGGGTTCGGCCAGCGGCAGCTCGACCCAGAAGCGACTCCCCTGTCCCGGCTCGCTCTCCACCCCCAGCGAGCCCCCCATCGCCTCCATCAGGCCACGTGAGAGGGCGAGACCGAGGCCGGTTCCCTCCACGCCCCGCTGCTCCGCATCCAATCGTTCGAAGGGCCTGAAGAGCCGCTCCAGCTTGCTCGGCTCGATACCGAAGCCGGTGTCTTCTACGCATATCCGCAGGAGGCCATCCGACTCCTGCTGACAGCTCACCTCCACCAGCCCTCCGCGGCGGTTGTACTTGATACCGTTGGACAGGAGGTTGAGGAGCACCTGCTTGAGCCGCTGTTGATCCGCCTTGACGTACAGCTCGCATCCCGAGTTGCGGGAGCCACGCACGGTGACGCCGCGATCGGCGGCGAGCAGCCGCACCAGGTCGATCGCCTCCTTCACGGTGGCCTGCACGCTGACTGGCTCCACCGAAAGGCTGATCTGGCCCGACTCGATGCGGGCGATGTCCAGCACCTCGTCGATGAGGGACAGGAGGTGCTTCCCCGCCTTCAGGATCTGCTCGACGCTCTCGCGGTTCTCTTCCGATTGCACGTCGAGCTGCAGGAGCTGCCCGAAGCCGAGCACCGAGTTGAGGGGGGTGCGCAGCTCGTGGCTCATGCGGGAGAGGAACTCGCTCTTGGCCAGGTTGGCGGCCTCCGCCGCCTCCCGCGCCACCTCGAGCCGCCGGTGCTCACTGATGTCGGTAAGAACGCCCACCACCTCCTTCGGCCGACCCTGGTCGTCCCGGAGCAGTCGCTGGTTGTCTCTCACCCAACGGTACTGTCCGTCCGCGTGTCGGAGCCGATACTCAAGGGTAGTGCGCCCCTCCTCCTCGAGCCGGTGCCAGCCCTCCCGGAAGGTGTCGTGGTCGTCAGGATGGCGAAGTCGCCGCCAGAAACCGGGCCGTTTGGCATCCTCCACCGAGTAGCCCAGGAGGCGCTCCACGCTACCGCTCACCCAGTCGATCGCGATCTCCCGGTCGGCGATGCGATAGGTATAGAGGATGGCGCCGCTGGAGCTGATCACGTGATCCATGCGCTCTCGCGTCTTGCGATCCCGTGCCTCGCTCGCGGCCAGCTCCGCCACCTTGCGCTCCAGCTCCCGGTGGGTCTCCTCGATGTTGGCCGCCATGGCGTTGAAGGCATTGCCCAGCATGCCAATCTCGTCGGAGCCCGTCACGGTCGTCCGGTGGGAGTAGTCGCCGGCGCTGATGGCCCGTGCGGCGCTACCCAGCTCCTCCACGGAGCGGGTCAGTCGGCCGCTGAGAATCCACGCCACGCTGGCCGCGGCGCCCATGATCAGGAGGCCGAACAGCGCCATCTCCCCCATCGCCCGCTGCGGACCGCTGAGGAGGAGCGAATGTGGAGCGGCAAGAGCGACCACCCAGGGGGTAGCCGGAACTGCGGCGGCGGCGAGCAGCTGCCCGTTGCGGTTGGCGGTGAGCGATCCCTGGGGAGGAATCGCCGACACGTCCAGGCCGGGTGGATCGACGGGGCCGACAAGATCCGTCCAGGGGTCCCCGTTCCGATTGGTAAGGTAGATGGACGCGCCCGAGATGATGAGCCGGGCCTCGTCCAGGCGCCGCCAGAATACCAGCGTCCCGATGGTGCGGTCCTCGGACCGAACGGGAGCGACCACAGGGTAGACCGGAACGTCGCCGTGCATGAGGATCGCCCCCACGCCCCCGCCGTCTTCGAGCGAGGTGTCGGGCCGGACGGCAGCCAGGGCCTCCTGCGTCGCTGCGGGCGGGAGCTCGCTGCCCGTGGCCAGCACACGGGCGCCGGCGGTGTCACGCAGCTCGGCCGCGACGGGGGCGCCGTCGCCGCGGAAGGCGAGCGCAGACTGCGCGGCTACTCTAGCGGCGCTATCGGGGGCGAGCAGCAGAGCCCGAAATGCCGGATCTCTCGCCCGCGACGCGGCCTCCCGTACGCGGTCCTGCAAGGCAACGTTGAGAGCCGCGGCGAGCTGCGTCGAGGCGGCCTCGATGCGCCCGCTCGCGGCGGAGATCGCGGCCCGACGAAGCTGCTCGTAAGCAGTGGTAGCGAAGGTCACCACCACTGCCAGGAGGAGCCCGCAGATGACGAGAGTCGCCCGAAGGCGCAGCGAACGGACGTTTCTCACGAGGCTTTCTCGACTCGGAGGGCGGAGTCGACAGGAAGCAGCACTCCCGCGCGAAAAAGCGGCCGGGAGCGCCTCTCGTGATACTCGTTGCCCGCTCGGCTCAAGTCAATACGAAGCGACAGGTCGTGCAGAGCGACCGATCGTCGCGAGCCGGCGGCATGACGCGTTCTCAGGGTAGGCGTCCCGGCTGTGGACGTTCCGGCACGCGAGGTGTCCGCGGTGGGGGACGGTGGAGATACCGTACACCGGCGACGCATCCCGCCAAGGTCCTGCAAACAAGCGATTTTTGCCGAGTTGATGCCGACGGTACGGGCGATGCCAGTCGGATAATCGGGGAACACCTCAGGAAGGACGACTATGATGGCTCCTCCAAGATCCAGACGAGCGCTGTCCGCAGAGGACGAGGCGGAGCGGAGAGCGCTGCGCCACGAGCTTGCCGCCCTGGCCGACGCCCTGGTTGATGCGCGGGCCACCGACCGCGCCGTGCTCTGCGAACGTATCCGGCGGGCGGTCGACGAGCACGCGGACCTGTTGAGTGCCCAGGACGACCTCGGTCGGTTGCTGCGGTACATGGTGAACGACCTGTCGGGAGAGGGTGCCCCGGTGGACACCCTCTACTATGCCCGACAGCTCGCGGCGGTGGCCGATCGGCTGCCGAACTGACAGGCGATCGGCGCTTCACCCAGCGCGCACGCTTCCTCACGCGTCGGCCAGCAGCTTCAGCGGGGCCTCGGCCGGCCGCACATCCTCACGAATGGTGAGCCAGTCGGCTCGCACCCGATCCCACTCGTGGATCACGAGGCCATGGGCCTCGAAGAACGCGCGTATCTCCTGCGGACGGTAGCCTGCGATCT
This sequence comes from Longimicrobiaceae bacterium, assembly GCA_036375715.1. NCBI lineage: Bacteria > Pseudomonadati > Gemmatimonadota > Longimicrobiia > Longimicrobiales > Longimicrobiaceae > Longimicrobiaceae bacterium. The sequence goes on from DASVBS010000028.1 coordinate 97,341, forward strand.
CCTCGAGAATCGGAACGAGCACGCTGAGCGCGTCGTCGCTGAGGACGGTTCGCTGTGCCACCTCGGTGATGCTGCGCGTCTCCGATACCGCGATCGTGAAGCCCTCCCCGCGGTTGACGTGCAGCATGACATGGAGGTCGGAGCTCCCGTCCCCGACGTAGACCACGCGGTCGCGCGGCACCCCCAGCTTCAGCCTCAGATCCTCCACCGCGGTCACCTTGCCGTAGCCCGCAGTCACGCGCTCCACGGCGTCGATCTCACCGCTCTGCGGGTGATACTGGAAGCGTGAGCCGATGATGTGATCCTTGGGGAGCACGCCTTCCAGCGCCGAATGGATCACCTCTTCCGGCGCCGCCGAGACCACGTAGCAGTCGAAGCGGAAGCCCGGTATGCCGCTCTGCAACAGCTTCGGCAGCAGCGCGATATTGCGCTTCAGACGGATGTGGCGCCCCACCTCGACCAGGTCGTCACGCCGGATCCGGCGGAACTCCGGATCGTGCCTCAGCAGGTAGGCGAGCTCTGCCCCCTGCTGCACGAGGTTCTGCCGGGCCAACCCCGCCACCCTCTCGGCGAAGCCGGGAATCCCCAGCATCTCGCTCAGGGCGTGACCCGAGTCGTGCAGGCTCAGGGTCTGATCGAAGTCGCTGACGAACAGGTAGTTCTTGTCCATGATATCTCCTCGGCCCTAAAGCGGGCCGGTTTCTTCCCAACCGGCGGCCGGCAGCCCGCCCACAAGCACGGGCGCGGCCGCAAACGACACCGCCTCCGGCGATGAATCGACGGAGGCGGCGCTGAACGAGCATCCTGGCGGAGCGTCAAAGTAGCCCGAGCCCGGGCGATGCACCCAACTGGAAACCGCGTCCCGCGCGGCTCCCGCACTCGCCGCCTCCCTTCTGGCTGAAGCCCGTTTGTAGTTGTTGCATCGCTCCTCTCTTCCCCGCGGCCCATCGCCGCGTCTCCTGGAAATACTCGACTATGAAAACGTTTGCAAGAGCGGGGCCGGCGATCGGAGGCCGCGTTGCGCACGACCTGTCCATCGCGGGGTACGACATGCCCTGGGCGGTGGCTTCCGGCCCATCGCGCTGCTCCTGCGGCGCATTCGATATCCCGAGCGCAGCACCAACGTCGTGATGCTGCGGCCGGAGCTGAACACCCGAGGATCTTCGCGCGCGGCGGGCCCCGCCGAGCAGGTACAGGTGAGCGTAGAGTGATGAACCAGATCGAACAGGCTCCGCCGAGCTTCGAAGAGCTCAGCCCGACACGAGCCATCCGTTTGCTGGCTCGCGGCATCCGCCTCCGGTGTCCCCATTGCGGCAAGGGCCGCATCCGTCAGAGCTGGCTGCACCTCAAGCCGAAGTGTCCCGAGTGCGGGCTGCGCACGGATCGGGGAGAGGAAGACTTCTTCCTTGGCGGGATGATGTGGAACATCGTCTTCGCGGAAGGGACGCTGCTGATCATGGGGCTGCTGGTGGGCATCCTCACCTGGCCCGACGTCCCCTGGACCCTGATGCAGTGGGTGGGTATCGCCTTGATGGTGGTCGTTCCCTTCGTCTTCTACCCCTTCTCACTGGGATTCTGGCTGGCGAACGACATCTGGATTCGCCCGGTCACCGAGGAAGAGATGCGCTGGCACCGCGCCAGCCGGCCGGGTGAGTTCAGGAATTTCCGGGATCGATGAGGCCTTATCGTGTCATATCGACCGGCCCGCTGGACTGCAATCGGCCTCCTCAGGGCAGCTCCCGTATGCGGATGCTGCGGAACTCGACCGGAGCCCCTTCCGCCTCCAGGCAAAGGTAGCCGCTGGCGGGGTCGGCCCCGTTACCACCCGACACCTCCTCGCCGTTCACCCAGAGGCGAATCTCGCCATTGATGGCGCGCACGTAGTAGTGGTTCCATTCACCCGCACCGCGGCTGCGCTCGGCGCGCGGGAAGCTACGGGAGCCGTCGGGTGAGAGGGGTGGGAACGGCGAGAGCCGCGAGCTCCCGACCGCAAACACGTCTCCGTGAGTGGTGAACCAATCCCCCTTCTTCCCGGTCCTCTGCTCGTACTGCTGGCGGTAGCCGTGGTCGAGCATCTGCACCTCGATCCCGGCTTCCGGTAGCTTCCCCGCCTCGAGCCCCTCGAGCGCCTCTTCGGGCACCCAGACGAATACGCCCGAGTTGCCCCCTTCCTGCAGGTGGCGCCACTCCACCACCAGCTCGAAGTTGGTGAAGCGCTCGCGCGTGCGCATCACCCCGATGGGCAGGCCGCTACCCTTGAGCAGCCCGCCTTCCCACATCCAGGTATCGGGCTCGCCGTTTACGTCGACGAAATCGGCTTCAGTGAGGGCGCGCCAGCCGGGACCCGCTCCGTCGATGTAGGCGCGAGGCGCAGGCCCGGGCGCCTGCGCCAGCAGCGGAGCCGAGACGAACAGCGCCGCCAGGGCCAGGAAACACGTCCGCATCGGCTACAGGTTCCGGCGCTTCAGCTCTTCGACAGCATGGTTCGCCGCGCGCGCCGTGATCGCCATGAAGGTGATGCTGGGGTTCTGGTTGGGGCAGCTCGTCATGCAGGCGCCGTCGGTGACGAACACGTTGGGGGAGTCCCATACCTGGTTCCAGGCGTTCAGGACGCTGGTGCGCGGATCCCGTCCCATGCGGGCCGTCCCCATCTCGTGGATCGCGCCGCCCGGCATCGCGTTCATCGCACCGCTCGGCAGGCTGTCGTACGAGCTGACATCCTCGCAGCCGGCCCGCTCCAGAATCTCCTGCGCCTGCGCGCGCATGTCCTCGCGCATGCGCAGCTCGTTCTCGCCCCAGGTGGCGTGAATGCGCAGGACCGGGATTCCCCAGGGATCCGTCTCCTCCGCCAGCTCCACGTAGTTGTCTTCCCGCGGGAGGCACTCGCCCTGGGCTCCGAGGCCCACCGTCCAATCTCCGGGGTCGCGGAGGATCTGCTTGAGCTCCGACCCGATCTGCGGCAGACCGGCTCCGCGGCCCCAACCCTGCCGACTGGCTCCCACCGTGAGGTGATAGCCGCGCACGAATCCCAGCCCGTCGGAATCGGGCCCCCGCACGTTGCGGAAGCGTGGGATGATCTGCCCTGTGGGCCGGTTTCCCTGGTAGTAGCGGTCCCGCAGGCCCGGAATTCGGCCGCTCGCACCGACCCGCATGTGGTTGTCCATCAGGTAGCGTCCGAGCACTCCGCTGTTGCCCCCGAGGCCATTCGGATGACTGGCGCTGCGGCTGTTGAGCAGGATGCGCGTGCTCGCGAGCGTCGAGGCGCAGAGGAAGATCACCCTGGCGTAGGCCTCGTGCATGTCGCCGGTCTCGGTATCCACGAAGCGGATGCCGGTCGCCTTCCCCTGCTCCTCGTCGAAGATGACCGAGTGCACGATGCTGTTGGGCCGCAACGTAAGGCGGCCCGTGGCCCTTGCGGCGGGCAGGGTGGAGCTCACGCTCGAGAAGTAGCTTCCCGTGCTGCAGCCTCGTTCACACGGACCGCAGTAGTGGCAGGGCTGCCGGTCGCCGATCGGCTGCGTCAGCACCGCGAAGCGGCCGTGAATCATCACCCGGTCGGTGTAGAGCTCCCTGATCCGTGCCTGCAGCCACTTCTCCCCCGCGTTCATCTCCATCGGGGGCTGGAACTCGCCGTCGGGAAGCTGAGGTAGGCCCTCGCGCGTTCCGTTGATGCCGACGAAGCGCTCGACGTAGGAGTACCAGGGGGCGATGTCCTTGTAGCGGATCGGCCAGTCGATTCCGTGACCGTCGATCAGGTTGGCGGTGAAGTCGAGGTCGCTCATGCGATAGCAGCCCCTTCCCCACATCAAGCTCTTGCCGCCTACCTGATCGCCCTGCACCCACTGGAAGGGCTTCGCCTGGATGTACGGGTTCTTCGCGTCCTTGATGTAGAAGTGCTTGGTCGCCTCGCGGAAGCCGGGGCTGCCAGATTGGATCGGGTGTTCGGGGGCCTGCTCTGCGTTCAGCCGGCGCTCGCGGAAGGGGAATTCCCACGCGGGCACGTGCTCGGTCGGATAGTCACCGTGCTCCAGCGGTCTGCCACGCTCCAGCACAAGGGTTTGGAGACCCTTCTCCGTCAGCTCCTTGGCGGCCCAACCGCCGCTCATCCCGGAGCCGACCACGATAGCGTCGTATTCGAGTCTCTGCTGGTAGAACATGAAACCGAGCGATCAGTGTGAGAGGGCAGGGGTCCGATACCGGAGGTCGATCCACTTCGCGATCGGCCCCACGAGGAACAGCGCAAGGAACGCCGGGGCGGCGTTGAACGCGATCGGCAGCGGCCACGCCTGGTCAGAGGCGAATCGTATAAGCGTTTCCGCCAGCGCGATCAACACGGTGACCCCGATCTGCGCCCGCCGGCCACGAACGACGGTACGCGGGTCGGTGATCATGAAGAAGATGAACAGCTGGTACATCGGCCCGGTGAGCGGGGCGATCTCCGGGAGAATCGCCTGCCCCAGCAGGTAGGCGCGCGCACTGTTCATCACCAGGAAGCTCGCCACGTAAGTGAGGGTGATGTGCAGCACGCGCACCCGAGCGGCGATGACCAGCCCGAAAGCCCAGATGATCAGGTTGGTCACCAGGTCGTTCCCCCACTGGTGGCTGAGCACCGAGATCCGCTCCGGCGCCGCGAGCAACAGGACGACGATGGCGAAGTTGGTGGGGTTCCAGAGATGGTTGTCGCGGTACCGCAGGACGTACTTCGACGAGATCGCCAGGTAGCCGCCGAGCAGGAACGGCCAGAGCATCGCCCCCTGCGGCTTCAGCAGCAGGGTGAGGCTGATTCCGCTGATGTAGGCGCTCTGCAGGTTGACCAGCTTCCCGCGCGTGAACTTGGAGAGCACGGCCTCGGTGGCCATGCACGTGGTCAGCGCGAGGGCCAGCCTCTCATACCCCCCGATCACGTGGTAGCGGAACTGCGCCACCACCAGGACCAGCGTAATCAGGAACGCGATGAGGTATCGCGGGTCGAGCAGCCCGCTCCGCTCCCACCAGCGAGCCAGCGCAGGTCGTCGGGCCGTTGCCTCGATCGTAACGTTGCCCATCGCTCAGCGGGTGGGTTCGACGATGGTATGGAGCTGGTCGATCTCGGGGCGCCGCAGCACCTGCTGCTCCCCGGAAGGCCAGTGGATGATCACCCGATCGACCCACTCCCTGGGGCCCAGACCAAAGTGAAGGCGCCGGTCATTCTGGCTGGAGAAGCCCATCCCCCCATCGACCACACGGCGCTGCTTCATCTCCCCCGCCTCGACGACGACCTCGGCGCCGATTGCGCTGCGGTTACTGCGCGTACCGACGAGCTTGAAGGCGATCCAGTGGTACGCGGAGTCGGGAATGGCGCGGTAGATGACCGCCGGCTGGTTCTGGTTGGCCACCACCACATCCAGGGCCCCGCGGTTGGAGAGATCCGCGAGCGCCACGGCGCGGCCGTCATACCGATCGGTCACACCGACACGCTCCGCCACGTCCACCCACCCCCCGAGCCCCCGGTTCAGGAAAACGCGAGAGCGCTCGTAGCCGGACAGGCTCAGATCGCCGAAAGGCGGCCAGTTTCGCGCATCCTCGAAGAGCGCCCCGTTGGCCCCGGCGATCTTCGACATCGAGTACCAGTAGCTCCGCTCGGGATCGGCCGAGATGAAGCCGTTGGCCACGAACAGCTCGTTGCTGCCGTCGTTGTTGAGGTCGCCGAACTGCGCGCCCCAGGCCCATCCCGCGTCCGCTACCGCGTCGTCGGCGATGTTCCGGAAACCTCCGGCTTCCGTCATCAGGTTCAGCCGGAGGTTGTTATTCTGGAAGAGGTACCCCCGCTCGGAGATGTTCGTGACGAAAACGTCCAGAGTGCCGCGATTGTAGACATCGCCCAGCGCCACGTTCATCCCGCTCTTCGATTCACTCTCGAGCCCGGCTTTGAACTGCTGGAAGCGCTTCCCCTCGACGTTCAGGAAGAGCTCTTCGGGACCGTAGTCGTTGGCGAGGTACAGGTCTGGCCAGCCGTCAGCGTTGAAATCGGCCGAGGCGGCGGCCATGGTCCAGCGGGTGCTCCCGGTCCCGGTCTCCTCGGTGACCTCCACGAACCGACCGTCGCCCGTGTTACGGAAGAGCAGGTTGCGCCCTCCATTGGTGGCGAACTCGAAGCTGTCGTGCATGATCCGCGTGGTCGACAGGTTCCACAGGTCGATATCGCCACGGAAGTACGCGGTCACGTACAGGTCCAGCAGCCCGTCGCGATCGTAGTCGAACCAGATCGCTCCGTTGCTGTTGACCCACCGCCGCAGGCCGGCGTCTTCGGTCACCTCCTCGAAACGGCAGTTGCCTTCGTTCCGGAGAAGCGAGAGATATCCGTACCGATAGAGGAGAAGGTCCTCGTCCCCATCGTTGTCGTAGTCACCCCAGACGCTCCCCATGGAGGCCCCGATACCAGGGGCGTTCATCGCCGCCACTCCCGCCTTGGCGCCAATCTCCTCGAAGGTGCCGTCTCCCCGATTGCGGTAGAGAGCGTTGGGTGAGCCGAAGCGGCTGCTAGTGAAGTACAGGTCGACCCAGCCGTCGCTGTCGCAATCGGTGACCGAAACCGCCGCTCCGAGCGCCGCCACGTGCGGCTCGACGTTGGCAATGAGCGGGTCGAGCTCGGCTCGCTGATGGGTGAACTGGATCCCCAGGTTCGCGCTCACCTCCTCCAGCCGGAACCCTGGGCGGGCGGCATCGGCGGTGGAGCGAATGGGCCCCCGGTCGAGGCGCGCGGCGAGAGCGATCGCGGCGAAGAAGGGAATCGCCACGATGGCCCTGCGCACCCGGGGATCGCGAAATCGCGACATGAGATCCTCCGATGGACGCGGCGCGGGCTGCTCAGCGCCGCGTCACGATGCGGGTGTTGTACTCGCGAAGGTACCGCTGATGCTCGGGGTCATCGGGATAACTCTCCCCCGGAGCATAGGGGTATTCCTTGATGCCGTGGAACGGCAGTGGCTCTACCGTATCGCCGAAGGCGGTGTTGAGATCCGAATCCTTGATCCAACCCACCGTGTAGAGCAGGAAGTCGCGCTGCCACCCTTCGCCCGCCGTATCCGGACCGGTCTCGAACTCGATGGTGGTCTCGTCTCCCGGGGCCATGACCACGTACTTGTCGTCCGCCTCGGTGAGAAGCGACAGTACGTCGCCGAAGCGGGTGAACGCCCCGGTGATCGGCCGCCACGGGGACTCCTCGTTGACCTCCTGGTAGTCGAACCAGTGCGGACCGTAGCGCCCGCCCTTCCGGTACATGCGGGAGAAGCCGCGATAGTGCAGATCGGCCGCAGCCATGGGGAGCTCCTGGACGTGCAGCTCCGCCTGCGGCACCTCCCGGGCGACGAAGGCCTGATCCCAGTAGATCTGCAGGTTCGTGCGGAGCCGGACGCGGTGGTCGGAGGTGGGGAAGATCCCGCCCAACTCGACTACGATGGTCTTATCCTTCCCCGAAGGAAAGCTCAGATCCACGGCTTTGACCCACTCGCCCGCCGCGTTCTTCACCTCCAGCACCGGTGCCTGCGGCACCAGCTGGGTCTGCTGCGAGAGGGCGACGTTGATGCTCGCGTCCGTCGGGTAGATCCAGCCTCGCAGCACCAGCACGGCGCCCGGTTCGCCGGCCACCTCGCCGAGGTCTAGAACGAGATCGTGCGGATCGACGATCCCCTGGTAGCGGGTGGGGACCAGGTTGTCGACATACACGTCGTCCTTGTTCCGCAGTGCGGCGAGCAGATCGTTGCCGTGATCGTCGGTGGCGCTCAGCGGAGGCGCGATTCCGGTAAGCGCATAGATCCTCAGATCCACCGGGCCGGGCGGGACGAACCGCTCGTCGACGAAGATCTCGACCGAGTCCGGGCGGTCCACGGCCAGCAGACGGACCTCGTCCAGGTAGGCCGTCTCCCACAGCTCCTCGGTGAGCTGAAGGACGTAGTGCCCGTCTCGCGGAACGAGGGCCTCGCCTGGCAAGCGCAGGTATTCACGCGATGCCCCGGGGGGGGCAAACATGGTGGAACCGCGCTGCCCCATGAGCCCCAGGGGCATCCCGAGCGCACTGCGCCACATGACATCGGTTACGAAGCGGAAGCGCTCGCCGTCCCAGGTATAGAGGAAGGCGCAGGAGCCCTTGAGGGTCTCCAACTCCAGTACGTCCTGATCGGTCCCGGGGAGGTACACCAGTTGCGGGACGCCGTTCGGCCACTCGACGCGGAGTACATCCGCCTTCAGGTGCGGCCCCAACCCGAAGTGGGTCACGGGCTCGGTGACGACACGCGTCTGCAGGGTATCGCCCACGCGGAGCTGTAGCAGGGCGCCAATGCCGAAGTCGTTGTTCTTGCCGCTGCCGGCCCCCAGCGCATTCAGCTCCACGCGCACCGCGCGATTCAGGTTCCCGCCCTCGTTGCGGAGCACGCGTACCCCGCCGGAGGGTTGTCCGAGCAGGAGGTCCAGGTCCCCATCCCCATCGATATCCACCACCAGGAGCCGCCCCCCGGGCTCAACACCGTCGGGAAGCGCCGCCGACTTGTTTTCCAGGACTGCGTCACCCGTGTTGCGCAGCAGAACGAGCGAGGAGCTCCCGGCCCCTTGCGGGGAGACGGCGACCAGGTCGAGCCAGCCGTCGTTGTCGAAGTCGAGCGGCCGCAGCGCCGCGGCGTCGGCGGGGAGCGTACTCAACCCCGCGTCGGATCGGGTCTCACGGGTAAAAGTTCCATCGCGCTCTCCCCGCCAGAAGGCAGGCGGCGACTCGCCACCACCGGTGATAACCAGATCCAGAATGCCATCGTTGTCCAGGTCCGCGATGACCGCCGGGCCGCTCCCTCCCCCGTCCAGGCCGACTGCGTCGGTCGCATCGGAGAAGCCTCGCGCCCCCTGGTTGCGGTAGACGCGAAGACCCGCCTCGCCGCCGCTGAGCACGAGATCGATGCGGCCGTCTCCGTCCAGATCGCCGAAATCCACGACGGCAGCCGCGGCGCCCGCCAGCCCGAACTCGCGAGTCACATCCGTGAAGGTCCCGTCCAGGTTATTACGGTGCAACGAGACGCCTCTGCCGGTCGGGAGCAGGAGGTCGAGATCGCCATCGTGATCGACGTCCACGAAAACGGGCTGCGCCCCGCGCGAAGTAGCGATGCTGGCCCACGGCCCCGGCTCGAAGGAGCCGTCGCGGCGGTTACGGAGGAATTCGACGGCGCCCGATCCCGTGGTCGCGGCGAGATCCAGCCAGCCGTCGTTGTCGAGGTCAGCAAACGCCACCGCCGTGGCCGACTGCTCGAGCGGAAGCGAGAAGTCCCCGCCCAGCGGCAGGAACTGTCCCCCTCGTTCGCGATGGAGCGCCGCCGGCGCATCGTCGGCCGGCGAGACGAACAGCTCGGGTCGGCCGTCCCGGTCGATATCGGCAGCCGCGACGACGGCAGCGCCACCGCCGGCCTCCGGCAGGCCCGATCCGTCGGTGGCGTCGACGAAGGCGATCCCAGCCGCCTCGGCCGAGTCCCGCATGCCCAGCATCGCCACGAAATCCTCGGGGGCGAAGGTCAGCACCGGATTGCCAACCAGCGGGCCCTCCACCCACCCCATCTCGACCAGCTCCGCCTGATACGGTGCGGTGACCTCGACCGCCTGGTGGAATCGGGAGAGGGCATCCCGGGCGGCGGGAATGTTGCCGTCACGAACTTCCTCGAGCGCGGTTTCGAGGAGCGGCAGCGCCTCGGTCGGCGGCTCGGGCGGAATGCGCCGGATCTCTTCCAGCTCTCGCAGCGCGTCGTCGGTTTGACCCGCCTCGAGCAGGGCCTCCGCGAGCCGCAGGCGCACCGGCAGATTGACCGCGTCGATTTCCAGGATGCTCCGAAGCCGGTCCAGGTAGCGCGCGCGGCCGCTCGCATCCGTTGCCGCCGAATCGAGTTCCGCGAGGGCGTAGAGAAGTCGCACGTCCGAGCCGGAGTCGCCCATCTCTTCCAGAAGGGCGCGAGCTTCGTCCGGCCGATCCGTCACCACGTAGAGGCGGGCCAGGATCAGAGCGACCTCCACGTTCCCGGGGTCCAGTCTGCGCGCTCGGGTGAGATGCGACTCCGCTTCCTCCGTCCGCCCTGCCCGCAGAAGGGTCAGGCCCAGGTTCGCGTGGCCGAGAGGCTCGTCCGGCGCGAGCTCGACCAGTCGGGCGAACTGAGCCTCGGCCTCCTCGAGCTGTCCGCGCTCCAGATGCAGAAGACCCTGGTTCCTCAGCGTGAAGAGCTCCTGCACGGGCACTGGCTCCTCGCGGCAGCCCGCAACGGCGGCGAGGAGAGCGAGAGTGAGAAGTACCCGCTTGACCTCCTTGCCGGCTCCCTTCATGCCTTCGCCGCGCCGACGACCTGGGCGAAGCGGGCCGCGTATCCCTGCTCGGCCATGCGTTTCCCCATCTCGGCGTACGCCTCGGGGTCGCTCGGCGCCCAGGTGGCCAGACCGTCTACGTACCGGTTGTACATGCTGAACGCCGCGGCGATCAGAACGGTGTCGTGGATCTCTCGATCGGTGGCACCCTGCGCGCGAGCCGCCTGGATATCGTCTTCGGTGACCAGGCGGCCGTTCTGCTGAACCTTCCCGGCGATCCGGAGCAACGCCCTCAGCTTCTCGTCCACAGGGGCGGTCTCCAGATCCGCGATCACGGCGTCCACCACCGACGCTCGCTCCCCGTAGAGGTGGCGCGAGGCCGCCGCGTGGCTGGAGGTGCAGAACAGGCACTCGTTGCGGGAAGACACATAAGCCGCAATCAGCTCTCGATCGGCAGGGCTCAGCGTAGACTCGGAGCGGAGCAGCCGTTCAGCCAGCTCGTACAGCAGCTGACCCGTATCGGTGCGATACGCCACCAGCGAGCGGATGCCGGGGAGATCCTGAGGGAGTGAGATGTGCGGCAAAGCAGCCTCCGAACGTGGAAACCGGGGTGTGGCCCGGTCGGTGAACGGGCCTGGCTGAAGGGGCAGCCAACGTCGGTCGCCACCGGGGTCCGCCAGCGGAAGGAAAGGCGCGGCGCGGACCGGAGTGCGAGGCGAGTAAACGAACGCGGCCGTGCCTGGGAAGGTAGGTGGAGGCTCCTCTACGCGCCAGTGGCCGCCCCGGGTCGCCGGGGTCTCTGGCCCTGCGGCCGGCGGCGTCCGCCAGAGTTGACCGAACCGTAATGCCGGAGCGGATTTTCGGCCCGCTGTCGCCGCGTGAGCGGCGGCACGATACCGTTGACACGCCACAAACCCGCCTTATACTGAAAGGCGACTCATCCAAGATGGCGATGGTTTCCCTTCCGTAGCGGCCATCTGTCCAACCACCAGAGGGTCGGCCTTTGCCGCATTGGGTCCCTCGTACCTGCTCGAGCAATCTCTCGCCGGCTCTCCCTGGCCATAAGCGAATTTCAACGGAGTCTCTTCTCGATATCGGTCGGTCCTAGCGGTTCGCTGGGCCTGTAGTTCGAGGTGCAGTCGCGTTGAAAGGTCGGTTGGTTCCCCCGCCGATCCGGCGGGTTGCGCGGAGGCCGTGGCCCCCACGGTCCGTGCGAGCGCGTCCCGCCGTGTCGGCCAAATCCATCCCCAGGAGAACGAAGGAAGGGAACATGAACAAGTCTCGTCCGAGTTGGGGGGCAAGGCTGCTATGGGTCGCCCTGCTCACCCTGGTGGGCGGCACATTCGCCGACCCAGCACCACTTGCCGCGCAGCAGGTGACGGTCTCGGGAACGGTGACCGATTCCCAGACGGGCGAGCCGCTCACCGCCGTCACCGTCACCGTGGCCGGCACCAGCACAGCCACGCTGACCGACGCGGCCGGTCGGTATTCGATCCAGGCTCCTCCCAATGGCTCCCTCTCGCTCGCCCGGATCGGCTACGCCACGGTAGAGGTGCCGATTCAGGGCCGCAGCACGGTCGATGTGCAGCTCGAGGCCACGGTCACCCAGCTCGAGGAACTGGTCGTGACCGGGTACAGCGCGCAGCGGCGGGGCGACATCACCAGCGCGGTCGCCACGGTGAACATGGAGGCGGTCGAGGAGCAGACCTCCGCCAGCGTGATCCAGCGCCTCTCCGGCCGCGTCTCCGGCGTGACCGTGGAGAACAGCGGCTCGCCGGGATCGCGCAGCACCGTGCGCATTCGCGGGATCAGCTCCTTCCAGAACAATGACCCCCTCTACATCATCGACGGCGTTCCGGTCGAGGAGACGTACGCCAACTTCCTCAACCCCAACGACGTCGAGTCGATCCAGGTGCTGAAGGACGCCTCCGCCGCCTCCATTTACGGCTCGCGCGCGAACAACGGCGTCATCATCATCACCACCAAGAAGGGGCAGCGGGGTTCGGGTCCGCAGGTGAACGTCGACCTGGCGTACGGCATCGCGAACGCCTACCGCGGCTATGACGACTTCCTGATCCTGGACCCGCTGGACTACTTCGAGTTCGAGAAGCGCCGCTACGAGAACGCGGGGCTGGACATTCCGGAGAGCCTCACCTCCCTCTACGGCGACCCCAACAACCCCACCATCCCCGAGTACATCTACGCGCACCCTAACACGGTCGTCTCGCGCGACCAGTGGGGTCGTCCCGTGGTGGACGAATCGCTGTACCGCTTCCCCGACCAGCTGATCATGCGGGGCAGCAACGGGACGAACTGGTGGGACGAGGTCTTCAGGACGGGTGAGACCCGCGACCTCAACGTCTCGGTGCGCGGCGGCGGCGACAACGAGCGGTACAGCGTCGGCTTCAGCTACTTCGACCAGGATGGTACCGCGATCGGCAACCGCTTCCGGCGTGGAACGGTGCGGGTCAACACGGATTTCAGCCGCGGCCGCTTTACCGTGGGTGAGAACCTCACCGTGGCGCTGGAGGATGCGTACGGTGGCATCGCCGGCGACAACTTCGGCGAGGGCAACCTGATTGGTAAGAACATCCTGTCGCAGCCGGTAATCCCGGTCCGGGACATCGGCGGCTGGTGGGCATCCGGTAAGGGGCCAGGTCTGGGCAACAACACCAACCCGGTGCGTGAAGCCTCGCTCGGGCCCGATCGGCGGAACCGGAACACTCGCGTGTTCGGTAACGTCTTCGGACAGATCCAGCTGACGGAAGGGATCTGGACGAACAGCAGCCTGGGTCTCAACGCGGGTGAGGGCGCCTCCCGGGGTTGGACCCCAATCCGACCCGAGGACTCCGAGCCGAGCCTGGTCAACAGCATCAACGAGAGCAACAACTACTTCACCAACTGGACGATCACCAACACGCTGAACCTGCAGCGTACGCTGGGAGACAATCACAACTTTTCGGCACTGGTCGGCCACGAGGCGATTCACAGCCGCAGCCGGAGCATCGGCGCCAGCATGGCGAACCTGGTCACGGACGACGAGAACGCCCGCTACATCCAGGCAGCCCTCGGTGATCCGGACACTCGGGACGTGAGCAGCTCGGGTGGAGTCGCCGCCCTGCTCTCCTGGTTCGGGAAGGTCGACTACAACTTCGCTGGCCGCTACTACCTGAGTGGCACGCTGCGTTACGACGGGTCCTCACGCCTCGGCGAAGCCTACCGCTGGGGAACCTTCCCCTCCTTCAGCCTGGGTTGGCGTGCCTCGCAGGAGCCCTTCCTCCAGGACAACGACGTGATCACGAACCTGATGTTCCGGTTCGGCTGGGGGGTCACGGGCAACCAGAACATCCCGGCGGGTCGCACGATCAGCGGCTACGGCGGCTCGATCGCCAGCTCCTTCTATGACATCAGCGGTTCGGAGAACAGCGTGGTCACCGGGTACCGGCAGACCTCCATCGGGAACCCGAACCTGAAGTGGGAGGAGAACCGGACGGTCAACGTGGGCATGGATCTCGAGCTCTACGGCCGGACCACTCTCGAGATCGACGTCTACCAGCGCGACTCGGACAACCTGCTGTACAACCCGCCGCTGCCGGCCACCGCGGGTGCGGCCGCCCCGCCGATCGTCAACATCGGCCAGATGAAGAACACCGGCGTGGACGCGTCGCTGGGCTTCGGGGGCAGCTTCGCCAACGGGCTGGTGTGGGACGTGAGCATCAACGCGTCTCACTACAAGAACGAGATCGTCCGCATCGACGGGCAGCAGGACCAGGTTCCGGGCCCGGTCGCCGGCCGCGCGGGAACGATGGTAATGAACCGCGTCGGCCACCCGATCGGCGCCTTCTACGGCTTCAAGGTTGACGGCTACTATCAAACGCAGCAGGAGATCGACGAACTGAACGCGACCGCCCGGCAGAAGACCGGACGCGCTGACGCGCTCTACTTCGCCGGTGCCGCTCCCGGCCGTCTGAAGTTCGTTGACATCAACGGCGACGGCGTGGTCGACGCGGAAGACCGCACCATCATCGGCTCGCCGCACCCGGATCTCACCGGCGGAATCAACCTGGGGCTGCGCTACAACAGCTGGGACTTCTCGGCCGACCTGTTCGGCACCTTCGGGAACGACATCTGGGAGATGCAGAAGGAGTTCTACGTCTTCCGCGTCTTCCCGACCAACGTCCGCCGCGACCTGCTGACGGACTCGTGGACGCCGGACAGGCCGAACGCGAAGTACCCGATCCTCGACGCGAACGACAACGTCAGCAACCAGCCGAGCGAGTTCTACATCGAGGACGGCTCCTACATCCGGCTGCGGGCCCTGCAGATCGGCTATACCGTGCCGCCGCAGCACACCTTCGCCGGACTCAACAACCTGCGCATCTACCTGCGCGGGGAGAACCTGTTCACAATCACTGACTATCCGGGACTCGATCCCGCGCTGCCGGCGCTCGCGGCTGGTGGCAGCGCCGGTGATATCCGCGACCAGGCGCGGGGCATCGACCGCGGCGTCTACCCCACGAGCAGAATCTTCACCCTCGGTGTCGGTATCGGCTTCTGAGGAAGCCCCACGGAGCAGAGGTCACAGCGACTACATCGACTACCGACACCGAACGACTTCTAACAGGTGATGACCATGAGAGGACTGAACAGGCACGCTGCCGTGGGGCTGGTGCTGATGGCGGGTTTCGCCTACGGCTGCGACGACTATCTGAACACGCCCCCACAGGGCGCGCTCGACGAGCTGACGCTCGCGAACGAGGCCGGGGTGGAGGCGACGCTGGTCGGCGCCTATCGCATGCTTGGCGGGAACCCCGATGGTTGGCAGGGGGCGCCGAGCAACTGGGCGTACGGCAGCATCACCACCGATGACGCCTACAAGGGGTCGGAGGCGTCCGACCAGCCCGACGCCAACGCCCTCGAGTACTACAGCTGGGGCAGCCCGGGCGCTCACAACTACCTGAACGGGAAGTGGTCCGCGGTCTACGAGGGAGTCTCCCGAGCAAACAACACGATCCGCCTGCTCGACCGCGTGCTCGCCGACGACGCGGGCGCGATCAGCCAGGAGACCGCCGATGGGATTCGCGGAGAGGCGCTCTTCCTCCGGGCGCACTTCCACTTCGAAGCCTGGCGGATGTGGGGAAACATCCCCTACTACACGGAGACTGACGAAGACTTTCGCAAGCCCAACACCGGTACGGACCCGGTACCGCTGATCCTGGCCGACCTGGACGCAGCCGCCAGCCTTCTGCCCGAGTCACCACGCAAGGGCGAGGTGGGGCGCGTCACCGCCTGGACCGCGCGTGCGTACAAGGGCCGGGTGCAGGTGTACATCGGCGACTATGCGGGCGGCGCCGAGACGCTGCGCAACGTCGTGCAGAACGGACCATACGCCCTGGAGGAGGACTTCCACCGTGTCTGGACGGCCTTCCGCGAGTTCGCCAACGGCCCGGAGACGATCCTCGCCTACCAGGCCTCGGTGAACGACGGAGAGCCGAACGGCCAGAACGCCAATTCCGCCGAGCGCCTGAACTTCCCGCACTCGGGAAGCCCGCTGGGCTGCTGCGGCTTCCACCAACCGTCGCAGAACCTCGTCAACTTCTTCAGGGTCGATGACAACGGCCTGCCGCTGGCAATCAGTGTCGGCGATCTCCAGCCCCTCAGCGCGCTGGAGGATTGGAACGGGAACGACAACAACTTCACCGCGGCCAACACGGCTCCGGTCGACCCGCGCCTGGACTGGACGGTCGGCCGTGACGGCGTGCCCTACCTGGACTGGGGGATCCATCGCTCCGACCTCGGTTGGGTTCGCGATATCTCCTTCGGCGGCTACTACAACGGGAAGAAGCACGTTCACGAGAAGTCGGCCAACGCCGGGAGCAACGTGGGGTGGAATCCGGCACACCTCAACTCCGTGAACATCCACATCTTCCGCTATGCGGACCTGCTGCTGCTGCTGGCGGAAGCCGAGGTCGAGCTCGGGAACCTCGACGCAGCGCGCCAGATCGTGAACCAGATCCGCGAGCGCGCCGGCAGGGTCGTTCAAGGCCCGGGGACGAGCGCCTCGGACATCGCGGTGCCCATCGACGACCCGAGCATCACCTGGGCGAACTACAGGATCGGCCTCTATCCTTCGTTCCCCAGCCAGGAGTACGCCCGCACCGCCGTGCGTTACGAGCGGCGACTCGAGCTCGCGATGGAGGGCCAGCGGATGTTCGACCTGCAGCGCTGGAACACCTTCATTCCGGTGCTGAATGACTACGTGACCGTCGAGAAGACGCGCCGTCCGCACAAATCCGCATCGCTCGAGGTCACCGACCGGCACCGCTGGTTCCCGATCCCCGACCGCCAGATCGAGCTGAGCGAGGTGGACGGGGAGAGCCGGCTGCAGCAGAACCCCGGCTGGTAACGGCAGAGGAGGTGACAAGGTGACAGGGTGACAAGGTGAACGGAGGTGCTGGCCGGCAGGTAGCCACGCCTCCCACCTTGCCTCCCCGACCTGAGTGTTCGTCTCCCGCTCCTGATGCAGGTTAAAGCAAGAGGCCAGTATCCACCCGGATGCTGGCCTCGCCTTTTATTCCCCTTGTCCCCTTCCCCCCTTGTCCCCTTGTGCCCTCGTCTCCCTGTCACCTTGTCACCTTGTCACCTCGTTACCCGAAACGCCCGCACCTCCCCCCCGCTGTTCCCCACCACCACCACCGACCCCGCCGGCGTGCGTACCACCGCGAGGTCCCGTGCCTCGTCGGGGGCGAGGAAGCCGCTCAGTGTGGGCGAGAGGGGCTGGAAGGCGCCCGATCCATTGCCGCGCACGAACAATCCCTTGCCCGCGTCCAGGGGCGGGGTGTTCGGTTCGGTGTGTAGGAGACTTCCGGCGAGCAGGAGGTCGAGGGCACCGTCGCCATCGAGGTCTTCGGCCAGGATCGCGTGGATCGGCGAGATCTGCGCCGCGGGCGGGAGCGGATGGACCGAGAACGAGCCGCCGTCGTTGCGCAGCCAGACGCTGGCAAAGGTATCCGCCCGGTAGTGCAGCACGCTCTCCAGCCGCCGGCGGCCGAAGATCTCGCGCATGGTAAGGCCGGCGAAGCTGTGGTGGGTGAGATACCGCGCGGCGAGGATGTCCATCTCCCGACCCAGCAGCGCCAGGCCATAGTAGGGGTACTCCCTCCGCTCCACCTCCTGCGTGAAGATGATCTCGGACTCGCCGAGACCGTCGAGATCGCCCGCATAGACTCCGAACCGGCTCTCCGGCGACGTCGAGTAGCTGTGGTTCAGGCCCACATTGCCGGCGACCAGGTCCAGGTCGCCGTCGCCGTCGAGATCGCCGGTCGCGAGGCTGTACCACCACCCGGTCATCGCCGGCAACCCCATTTCCCCGGTCACGTCGCGAAAACGGCCGCCGTCGTTGCGATGGAAGCGAATCGCCATCCACTCGCCAGCAGTCACGAGGTCCGGATCACCGTCCTCGTCGAAGTCCATCCAGACGGCATCGGTCACCATTCCGAGCGAGTCCGCCAGGTGCGGGGCGACTTCGGCGGTCACGTCGACGAAGGTCCCCCCCGAGTTACGCAGCAGGTAGCTGCGCGTGGGTGTGGGATAGGCGCCCGGGACGACACGCCCTCCGACAAAGAGGTCGAGCTGGTCGTCGCCGTCGAAGTCCGCCGCGCGCACGGCCGAGGTGCTCGTGGTCATCTTGGGGAGGGCGTCTTCCGCACGAGCGAACCGGCCGCCGCCAAGGTTGCGGTAGAGCCTGTCCTGCAGCGACCGCGAGCCCTCCGGCAGATGGAATCCCCCGCTGGTAACGTAAAGGTCTGGAAGTCCGTCCCCATCGGCGTCGAAGAACAGGGCGCCGCAGTCGACGGCCACACTATCCTCCTGCCACGGCGCCGGGTGCGGAGATCGGGCGAATCGCCCATCCGCGGCCTGCAGGAAGAGGGCACCGGCCTGGTCCCCCCCGCCGCCGACGAAGAGGTCCTCGAGCCCATCTCCATTCACATCCGCGACGGCGAGGGGCGGCCCCTCCCGCGACATCTCGTGCGGCAGAAGCGGCTGCTCGGTGAAGTCGAAGCGAGCGTGATCGTCGCGGTGGGTGAAGGACAGGCCCGCGGTGGAATCGAGCGCCACGAACAGAGGCGTAGCGGGCGAACTTCCAGCGCAGCGGTCCGAGGACCCGGGCAGCTGTGCGTCGCTCTGCCGGAGCGTGAGGGTGGTGTCGGGGTGCAGGCCGGTGACGCACTGCACCCGCCCGTCCGGCCAGATCACCTTCAGCTCCTGCAGCGCACCGGCGGCCGCGACGCCGAAGTGCACCACGTCCTCTACGGTCGACATGAAACCGCGCTGCAGCACGTGCTCCACGTACTGCTCGCCCCGCTCCGTCCGGAGGGTGAGCTTCGCTCCGATTCCCTGGCGGTTCGCCCCCTCTCCTTCGAGGCGCACGCGCAGATAGTGCCCCGCCGGGGCAGCCTCGCCGTCCACGCCCTCGTTCCGATAGATCGACGCGGGCGCGTCGATGTTATTCACCGCCAGGTCCAGCCACCCATCGCCGTCCAGGTCGACGTACACCGCGCCATAGGAATAGCCGGGCTGGTCCAGCCCCCAATCGCGTGTGCGGTCTCTGAAGGTCAGATCTCGCTGGTTGTGGAAGACGTGGCTGGCCACGTAGTACCCGCCCAGGCTGTCCAGCAGCTCCTGCATCGCCTGACGGGCCGCCTTTTCGTTGGAGAGCCGGCGGGCCATGCGGTTGTTGGCCTGGTAGTCGAAGTCGGTGACCGCTTTGGGGTAGCCGTTGCTGATGAAGAGGTCCTTGAAGCCGTCGTTGTCGAAGTCGGCAAAGAGCGCGGTCCAGCTCCAGTCGGTGTACGCCACGCCCGCAAAGCGCGCGATTTCGCTGAAGATCATCCGCCCGTCCGGCGTGATTCCACGGCTGAGCTGGAGGGTGTTGGTGTTGAATTGCGGGGAGTAGCCAGCGCTCGCCATCGATTCGAGCGCGGCTCGCGTGGTCGACCCGCTTACCAGCTTCCTCTCCCTCAACCCCGGCGGCATCATGTCCGTCTGCATGATGTCCGGCCAGCCGTCGTTATTGAAATCGGCGATATCGATGCCCATCCCGGCGAAGCTGGTGTGATCGAGCCACTCCGCCAGCCTATCGGTAAAGGTGCCGTCGCCGTTGTTGATGTAGAGGACGTCGTTGGGGGCAATGTCGTTGGAGACGTACAGATCGGGCCAGCCGTCGCGGTTGATGTCCGACGCAACGACTCCCAGCCCGTAGCCCAGCCTGCGTGCGATGCCCGCCTGCTCCGAGACGTTGACGAAGGTACCGTCCCCCTGGTTCTGGTAGAGCTGGTCGAATCCAGCCGGATTGGCGGAGGCGCGACTGAAGGTGAACTGTCCGGTCTCCCCGCGAGCGAACTCACCCGGGGAGTTCGCGAGCAGGTAGAGGTCGAGATCGCCGTCCCGGTCGTAGTCGAAGAAGACCGCGTGGGTGGTGAAGCCGGTGTCCGCGATGCCGAACTCCTCGGCCTTCTCGACGAACCGGCCGGTGCCGTCATTCACGAACAGCAGGTTCGCGCGGTCCTCCGGCTTGGTCCAGACCGGACCGGCGACCGAGACATAGATATCGAGGTCGCCATCTCCTTCGATGTCGACCATGCTCACGCCCGTCGCCCAGCGCGTCGTGCCGACTCCCGCGGCTTCGGTCACGTCCTCGAAGCGCATCTCCCCCCGGTTCAGGTAGAGCCGGCTGGAGACCATGTTGCCCGCGAAGTACAGGTCCGGGAGACCGTCTCCGTTCACGTCTCCCGCGCCCACGCCCGCCCCGTTGTAGACGAAGGCATCGGTGGTGAAGTTGTGCTCCGCGGTCAGGGTGAGGGCGTTGGCGAAGGTCACGCCCGTCCGCTCGCCGTCCAATAGAGTGAAGCGGATATCCGGCGGGTTGCGATTGCAGGCAGTGAGGGCCGCTCCCGCCATGACGAGGAGGGGGCGCCGAAACCTGGACAGGGTCATTCCGGCTGGATGCTGAAGGTGGGCGCGGGTTCGGTCCGGCTCGGGGCCTGGCGGCCCTTCTCCTTGGGCGGACTTACTCTTGACGTCGCAAGGAGGCGGGCGGCGCCGGGCTTCGGCCTCGCTACTGGGACGGCTGTCCGCTCTGCGGCTCCAGCCGCCCCAGGGTCCAGAGCAGTCCGCGCGCGACGAGGTCGAGGTAGGCGGGATCGGCCATGGTCTCGTTGTGATGACCCATGGTGGTCACAAAGACGCGCGCCTTGCCGTAAACGTTCGTCCAGGCGACCGGATAGTGCTCCTCATTCTCCACGCTCCAGGCCTGCAGGAGCGGAGTCATCGACGGCCAGGTGTGGTCGATGTTGTAGAGCTCGTCCACGCCGGGGCCCCAGCCGGTCGGGAGGTCGTGCACGATCGGATGATCGGGCGCCACCCGCTCGATGGTGAACTCGCGCTGCGCGTCGTGGCGCATGCTGGAGGCGCCCATGAGCTGCTTCCACGAATCCGTGGTCGAGCGCCGATAACTGTGGGTGGCGCCGTGAAGGATCACCGCCGGAATGCCGCGGTCGCGATGGGTGTGTGCGATTCGGTCGATCCATTCCGGGTCTACCACGTAGGAGAAGGACATGTTGTATACCACCACGTCGAACTCGTCCGCCCAGGCCGTGTTCGCATGGCGGGGGATGAGGGTGTCAGTGGAGGTGCCGGCGGTATGATCGATGGTCCACTCGATCGGGAACGGCACTCTCTCCGACAGCCCCGGCGGGATGATCTTCTCCTGCGCGACGAAGTCGTGAAAGCCACCCCCGGTGATGTAGAGGGCGCGGATCGGCCGCTCGTTCTGCGCAGAGGCTGGCAGAGCAGCGAGCGCGAGCAGCAGAAATACCCCGAAGAGGCGCCTGGCGGTACGTAGCATGGGAGAATCGAAGCCGTGGGAAGTAGGGAGGGGGATATCGTACGGCGGGCGTTCGGCCGGGACAAGGAGCGAGGGGGCTGGGTGAGGGGGTGACAAGGTGACAAGGTGAACGGCCGGTGCGGGTACGCTGGCGAGGCGGGGGAGCCAGTCACCGCCTGGCCAGATCTAGCGGGCCAATCTGGCTGCCAAGCCGACGGTAAGGCTGCAATGACGCCTATGTTCCGGCCAGGGCTCGCTCCCCACGCTGGACACCCCAGGCCCCGATCTCCGAACCGCCACCGCCGTTCACCTTGTCACCTTGTCACCTTGTCACCCTGTCACCCTGTCACCGGCACCTGCGGCACCGGCGCCTCCCTCCCCGCTCCGCCGCTGGGGCGAATGTTCTGGTTCATGCGGAAGAGGTTGTCGGGATCGTAGCGATCCTTGAGGGCAACCAGGCGGGAGTAGTTGGATCCGTACGCGTTCGTCACCCGCTCCGTCTCGTCCTCGGGGACGAAGTTCACGTACACTCCCCCGGTTGCGAAGGGCGTTACCGCGTTGAACAACTCGCGCGCCCAGGCCATGCACGCCGCGTCCTGGGAAGGGTCGTTCCAGCGACCGTGCACGTTCATCAGATAGCGCGTGGCACGGTGCGGATAGGCGGTGGCGTCAGGGGGAAGGTTGTGGATGGCGCCGCCCATCTGCCCGATGAAGACCTCGCATTGGGGATCCGGAAGTCTTCCGACGTGATCCACGAACAGGCGGATCAGCTCGTCGGGCAGCGCGATGAAGTCATGGGACTTCCAATAGTTGCGTGCTCCCGGCGTGAGCAGCGGGTCGAAGGTCTGCTGCCAGCCGGCGTAGGGCGCCGGACCGATCACATCGGCGATGGGGTTCCCAAACCGCCGCAGCGGCTCGAGGTTGCGTTCTCCTTCCGCGATGGGCCCCGCATGGAAGCAGGCCATGACCAGGATTTCCCGCCCGTGCCACTCCTCCGGTAGGAAGGGCAGCGGCGGCGCCTTGCGCAGCACGCACCAGACCGCGGTCTCGTTCGGAAGCGTAGCGGAGAAGTCGCGATAGAAGCGCAGCACACGCTCCGCGTCGTCGTACGGGTGGACGATGAGCCCGGCAAGCACTTCGGGGCCGAGAGGCCGCAGCGTGAACTCGAACGAGGTCGCCACCCCAAAATTTCCCCCGCCGCCGCGAATTCCCCAGAAGAGCTCGGAGTTCTCGGTCTCACTCGCCCGCACCTCTTCTCCGTTTGCGGTCACCAACCGGGCGCTCCGGAGGCTGTCGACGGTCATGCCGTCGCGACGGCTGAGCCATCCGAATCCGCCGCCGAGGGTCAGGCCGGCGATGCCGGTCGTCGAGTTGATGCCGAGGGGGACCGCGAGCCCGTGCTCCTGGGTGGCGCGGTCGACGTCGGCGAGCGTGCAGCCGGGCTCCACCATCGCCGTCCTGGCGGCGGGATCGACTCTCACCTCTTTCATGGGCGAGAGGTCGACGACGAGCCCGCCATCACAGACAGCGTTGCCGGCGATGTTGTGCCCGCCGCCACGCACTGCAACCAGGAGCCGGTGGTCGCGTGCAAGCCGCACCGCCTGCACGACGTCGTCGCTCCCGCGGCAGCGGATAATGAGCGCTGGTCGACGATCGATCATCCCGTTCCAGATCGATCTTGCACTTTCGTAGTCCGGGGATGAGGCGGTCAGCAGGTCTCCCTTGAGGCGGGACCGGAGGCGGTCAAGGACTGCTGCGTCGAGGCGGGTGGACGATCCGTCCAGCGTGCGGATGGAGAGGAACATGCCGGGCTCCTTGCACGGAGGGTTCGGCGGCGGGGCGACGGCGCCGGATCACGCCACGTCCCGGCCACCGGGGACAGCCCGGGACGGGATGGCTGTGGCCCAGCACCCATATTAGGGGTGGTCCGGGCCAGGAAAAGGTTCCTGTTTCGCGTGGGCGATGGTGGCGGCAGAGTACCGATTCACGGCAGGGGGGCGGGCACCGGACCAACCCGCGGGCCTGCTGGCGGTGGGGGGCGCGAGCGGCCACGCAATTTCTGCCGGACCCGATCCGGGCGGTGGCTTTGTCAGGGAGTGAATAGGGAACAAAAGCGGCCCTGGAGGGAACCACGGGGACAATCTTCCGCGCCGTGAGGGGATCCCACTCCCGCGTCCGGCGCGCGAAGCTCCACGATCCTTCGATGAAGACGATCATCATAGCCGCGGGCGCGTGCCTGCTCCCTTTGAGCTCGGTCGCCTGTACCGGTTCGACCGGCGCCCAGGCGCTCCGCGGCCCTGGACCTTCCCCTGCCGACACCATGCAGATCAACCCCTTGCTCGCTCCCTGGATGGGCCCTTATGGCGGCGTGCCGCCCTGGGATCGCGTTCGCCCGGCCGATTTTCCGGAGGCCTTCAGGATCGCCATCGACCGGCGGCGAGCCGAGATCGAGGCGATCGCCAACAACCCCGACTCGCCCACCTTCGAGAACACGTTCGTGCCGCTCGAAGACGCCGGCCGGGAGCTCGATCGGGTGCGCGCCCTCTTCGGAGTGCTCACCAACAACCTCAGCACCCCCGAAGTCCAGACCATCGAGCGCGAGTGGTCCCCTCGACTGGCCGCCGCCTCGGACGAGATCGTCTTCAACCAGGCGCTCTTTCGGCGAATCGAGAGCATCTACGAGAACCGTGAGCGCAGCGGCCTCACGCCCGAGCAGCAGAGGCTGGTCGAGCTCACCTACCAGCGTTTTGTGCGCGCCGGAGCGAAGCTGGACTCGCTGCAGAAGGAGCGGCTGAGCAAGCTGAACCAGGAGCTCGCGGGGCTCTTCGCCGAGTTCGCCAACCGGGTGCTGGCGGACGAGAACAGCTGGGTGCACATCGAGAACGAAGAGGACCTCGCCGGTCTGCCGGCTTCGCTGCGGGCCTCGTACCGGGCTGCCGCGGAAGAGCGAGGGCTCCCCGGCTGGGCCGTCGTCAACACCCGATCCAGCGTCGATCCGCTCCTGACCTTCGCGGAGAATCGATCGCTACGGGAGCGGGTGTGGAAGGCGTTCAAGAATCGGGGAGACAACGGCGACCCCAACGACACCAAGGAGATCATCGAGCGGATCGTCCGTCTGCGTGCGGAGCGGGCAAGGCTACTGGGCTTCGAGAGCCACGCCCACTGGCGCATGCAGGGCACGATGGCGGAGGATCCCGAGCGGGCGAGAGAGCTGATGCTGCGGGTGTGGCCAGCGGCAGTCGCGCGGGTCCGCGAGGAGGTGGCCGACATGCAGGCGATCGCGGATCGGGAGGGAGCCGGCATTACCATCGAGCCGTGGGACTACCTCTACTACGCCGAGAAGGTCCGGCAGGAGCGGTACGATCTCGATCAGAACGAGATCAAGCCCTACTTCGAGCTGGACAACATGATGCGGGCCGTGTTCTGGACCGCCGAGCAGCTCTACGGCCTCACCTTCCACGAGATCACCGGCCAGGTGCCGGTCTTCCATCCGGACGTGCGCGTCTGGGAGGTCCGGGAGGGTGATCAGCACGTGGGCCTCTTCTACAGCGACAACTTCGCCCGCGGCGGCAAGCGCTCGGGAGCCTGGGCGACCACCTATCGCAGCCACGAGAGTTTCACCGGGGAAGAGATCACTCCGCTCGCCTCGAACAACAACAACTTCGTCAAGGGAGCTCCAGGCGAGCCGGTGCTGATTTCTCTAGACGACGCGGAGACGCTCTTCCACGAGTTTGGCCATGCGCTGCACGCCCTGCTCTCGGAGGTGCGCTATCCGGGGCTGGCCACAACGCCGCGTGACTTCGTCGAGTACCCGTCGCAGGTGCTCGAGCACTGGGTGCTCACGCGGCCTGTATTGGACCGTTTCGCCCGCCACTACCAGACGGGTGAGCCGATGCCCCAGGAGCTGGTGGAGCGGATCGAGGCGAGCCGCACCTTCAACCAGGGATACGCCACCACCGAGTACCTGGCGGCGGCGCTGGTGGACATGGCGCTACACACCCTGCCCGATGGAGATATCGATGCCGCGGAGTTCGAGCGGCAGGCCCTCGAGGAGATCGGCATGCCGCGCGAGATCGCGCTACGGCACCGGCTGCCGCATTTCAACCACCTCTTCACCAGCGACGCCTACTCGGCTGGCTATTACAGCTACCTCTGGTCGGAGGTGATGGACGCGGACACGTGGAAGGCGTTCGAGGAGTCGGGCAACGTATTCGACCCGGAGCTGGCCGCGCGCATGCGCGAGTACATCCTCGCGCCGGGCAACTCGACCGACCGGGCGGAGGCGTACCGACAGTTCCGCGGACGCGACCCGCGCGTCGAGGCACTGCTCGAGGTGCGCGGCTTCCCGGTGGAGGCGGTGCAGTAAGGCGAGGGCGGGGAACAATTACGAATTATGAATTACGGATTACGGATTACGGATTACGGATTGCTTGCGGGTCTGTCCGGGGGGCGGTTGGGCCTGTCATTCGCGCACGATTCTCGAGACGATATCGCCTGTAGGGGCGCCCGTTGTGGGCGCCGCACGACAGAACCGAGGCTTCCGGACGTTGAGGAATCCGCGGGCGCAAACAATTCGTAATTCGTAATTCGTAATTCGTAATTATTCCCCCCTGCTACTCCGCACTCGCTCGGGGCGGCGGGAACTCGCCTACTACCTGCCCGAGGAGCGTCGACAGCTCCTGCACGATATCCGGGTGCTCGGCGGCGACGTTTCGCGTCTCGCCGGGATCCGCTTCCAGGTCGTAGAGCTGCGGCTCGGGATCGTTGCCCAGCTCGGTGTTGGTGTTGGCGCTGACGCGAGGTCCCTGGTTGGGAGGAATGTACTTCCAGCGGCCGCGCACAATTGCAAGGTGTCGGGCGGTTGCCTGCTCGATCAGGTACTCGCGCCCCTGGTCCGACCGGCCGAGCAGGGCGGCGAGCTGATCCTCGCTATCGGGTGCCGCGTCGGAGGGCAGCTTCACCCCTGCCAGCGCGGCCATGGTGGCCGGGAAGTCGACCTGCGAGATCAGCGCGTTCGACGTCCGACCCGCAGGCACCACTCCGGGCCACCGAACCAGGGTCGCCACGCGGGTTCCCCCCTCGAAGGCGCTGTACTTCCCTCCCCGGAACGGTCCCGCAGGGCGGTGGTCGCCCAGCAGCTCTACCGCCTGATCCTGGTACCCATCATCCACGACCGGGCCGTTGTCGCTCGAAAAGATCACCAGCGTGTTCTCCCGCAGGCCGAGTCGGTCGAGGGCGTCGAGCACCTGCCCCACCTGCCAATCGAGCTGCAGGATCGCGTCGCCGCGGGGGCCCATGCCGCTACGACCTGCGAAGTCGCGATGGGGCACGCGCGGCACGTGGATGTCGTGGGTCGAGAAAAAGAGGAAGAAGCGCTCATCCCGGTGCTGCTCGATGAACTCGACAGCCTTCGACGCGAACACGCGGGCCATTGTCGTGTCTTGCCAGCGGGCCGATTTACCCCCGGACATGTAGCCGATGCGGCTGATGCCGTTGACGATCGTGAAGTCGTGGCCGTGGCTCGGGTGCAGCGTCAACAGCTCGGGATTCTCGCGACCCGTCGGCTCGCTTCCCACCTTTTCCTTGAAGCTGACCTGGATCGGATCTGACGGGTCGAGGCCCACCACGCGGTGGTTCTCGACGTAGACGGTGGGGACCCGATCGCCCGTGGCCGGCATCAGGAAGGCGTAGTCGAAGCCGATTTCCAGCGGGCCCGGGCGGATCTCACCGTTCCAGTCAGGCCCCCCATCCGGACCGAGGCCCAGGTGCCACTTCCCCACCACGCCCGTGGTGTAGCCGGCCTCTTTCAGGATCGAGGCGAGGGTCACCCGGCCGGGAGGGATGATCGCCGCGGCGTCGCCCGGCAAGACGTTGGTGCCGGCCTGCCGGAAAGCGTACTGCCCGGTGAGCATCGCAAAACGCGACGGGGTGCAGGTGGCCGCGGCGGAGTGGGCATGGGTGAAACGCAGTCCCTCGCGCGCAATCCGATCGATATTGGGGGTGGAGATGCGGGTGGCGCCGTTGGCGCTCACGTCTCCGTAACCGAGATCGTCGGCGTAGATGAGCACGATGTTCGGCGGCTGCTCTGGCGCTGGCATTCGCATGGACGGCGCGCAGGCGGCGAACGCAAGGAGGATCAGGAACGGGAGGCTGCGACGGAAGCTCATGCTCGAAGCGGTCTCGCGGGTGGAGGCGCCGGCGGGCAAGGCCGGCCCCGTTCAGGCTGGTTGAGGACAAGGTAAGCGGGGGTAAAAGAGGAAGCCAGAAGCCAGGAGCCAGGAGCCAGAATGACGACTGGCTTTCGACTTCTCGCTTCTGGATTCCAGCTTCTGGCTTCTGGCTTCGGTGCACCGGCCGTTCTATTGCGCGGAATGCACTCCGGTGGCTTCTGCTCCAGCCGGCCGCAACAGCCGCGGATCGGAGCGCAGGATCTGGTAGAAGCGATCCGCGAGCAGGCGGTGGCCGAGCTCGTTCGGGTGCCCGTCCCAAGGGCCCAGATACACCTCGGTCTCTGCATAATCCCCGTACGCCCCTTCTAGCGTGTGGGAGATGAAGCCTGCCTCGGAGGCAAGCCGCTCGAGCCACGCGACCGGTGCGGGCGGAGAGCCGTTGACCTCATCGGTGGTGGGGACGAAGAGCCACACGCACGGGATCCCGTGCTCCCGGCAGAGCTCTGCCATCCCCTGGAAGCTCCACCGCGCCACATCGACCAGCACCGGCTGCAGACTGCGCTCGATGGAGGCGGCGCTGCCTGCCTCGAGAGCGCCGGACCGGGCGAGAATCTCTCGCAGCTCGGGGTCGGTGATCGGGAGCCCCTTCTCGATGGCGATCCGCAGGTGCGTACGCAGGCGCGCTCCGATTTCCTGGCTATGGCCCGCGACGACGAGGAGGTCAGGATCGAAGTCGAAAACGCGGCTCCGGGCCGATAGATAGGTGTGCAGCAGGCCGTACCCGGCCACGGAGAAGTTGAGGATCTCGTAGCGCTCTCCGCTCGCCGCGCCTTCGCTGTTGAGCCGATCCTCGACGACGTTCTCGTAGACCGAGTCCTGCGGCACACCTGCACCCACTTCGTAGGAAGATCCCAGCAGCGCGATCCTGAACACCCCCGTCGGCTTGGCCTGCTCGTAGTCGCGATCCCGCATTCCCCACCGGTTGGTGCGGAAGGGCGCCAGCTTCACCGTTTCCTCGTAGCCGGGGACCATCTCGTACTCGAGCAGATCGTCTCGCTCCCGAGTCGCGCGGCTCCCGCGACCCGACCCACCCCAGTTGTCCGGCCGTTGCGCCAACGCCTGCACGGTCTCGATTGCGTTGGCGAAGCTCCCTGCATCGAGCAGCCCCTCGTAGTAGCCGCGCTCCATCAGCTCCGTGTCGCGGCGGTTCATCCGGTTCTCGCGCACGGCGAGAACCGCGTCCTCCACCGGGTCCGCGAGCACCGGCCGGATGCCGGGCGTACCGATCAGGATGAGAACCACCGCCGTCGCCCCGACGAGCACGGCCGACCAGAGCGGCGGCCTCTCATCCGGCGGAGGCGATGGCAGCCACTTCCGACTGACGACGTACTGCAGCAGCACCCCGAGAGCGACGAGGACGGCCAGCGCAACGATGAGAACCGCTACCTCCGAAGCTCGAGCGCGACCCGCGACGGCGACCATGGCGATCCACTCTTCGACGGAGGCGCTGCTCCACAGCGACCAGAGAACGGTGATCGTAACGAACATCGCCAACGTCCGGAGCGAGAGGAGGAGCGCCGGACGCAGCGCCCAGCGTGGCTCGCCCAGGCTTCGCCTGCGGCCACGCCTGGCCTCGTACAGCGAGTTCGCCACCACCAGCGTCCCGAGGATCCCCCAGAAGAGGGCGTCGGTGAGGCGGAGCGGGAAGCTTCCCCGTAGCCAGAACCACTGGTACGAGTGGAGTAGCCACGTTCCCAGAAACACCGCCGCCGTGGCGATCACCATTGCCGCATTGAGGCCCAGCTTCCGCGCGCGCATCAACGACGGATAGTAGAAGATCTTCATCATGAAGTCCTTCCAGTAGATGTTGATCCGCCGCCAGTAGTCGTTGAAGCTTGACGCGAGGAAGTAGAGGTGGTGGGTCTCCGGCAGGTTGAAGCCGAAGAGACAGAGGATCCCGACAATCAGGTGAAACTGCCCGGAGATGCGCAGATAGAGCAGATAGGTGGTCAGCATCGCCTGCACCACACCACCGAGCGTCTGCACCTCGGCCTGCGTCGGCACGAAAAAGAGGTAGACGACCCGGTACAGCAGCAGGTGCAGCATCCCGCGAAAGATCCACCGCAGGCCCTTCTCGTAGATCTCCACGGCCGGGCGGTCGTAGTAGGTGCGCAGATAGGTGCGGTAGTCGACGACCGGGCAGAGCGGAAAGCAGACGTTCGGCAGCAGGAAGAAGTAGCCGAGCCGGGCGGCCAGGGGAGCCGGCTGGGTCTCGTGCCGCAGGTCGTAGAGGTAGACGACCAGGCGGAACATGAACATGGAGCCGAGGATGGGCAGCACCATGACGGGCAGCAACGGCATGCGCCCGAACGGCGTGGGGATCCACCCGGTTCGCATCCCCGCGAGCAGCGCCCCGGCCGCGACCAGCAGGGCAACCCGTGCGGCAAAGGGAATCGGCAGATGACACAGCGCGATCAGGCCGAGCCCGAGGAGGATGAGGCCCGTCCCGTACTCCGCACCGAAAACAGTGAGGATGGCCGCCAGGGAAAGCAGCACGAAGAAAGAGCGACGCAGTGCGATGGGCAGCACCGCGTTGATGACGAAGCCGACGAACAGGAGGGGCAGGATGCGGACGAAGCCGAAGCTCTCCTCCAGGCGGAAAGTCCGGATCGCCAGCAGAACGAGCGCGAGCTGAGCCGCCACCATCAGAAGGCGACCTACATCGGGTAGCTCGACAGCGCCCGTCCGTTCGCCTCGCTGGAGGGCGCGCTGGAGAGCCAGAACAAGGGAAGGCCGGGCGGCCCTCCCGGCGGCGGGCGGGGACGGAGGAGCGGTCATGATTCGGAGCGAAGAGGGGGAGGCGGCTTGATGATTCGCGCCGACGCAGCCCGCCGGCCCGCACGAAATGCGCCCCGTTCAGAAGTGTCCCCAGCGGGTGAGAATCCCGCCCCCTGCCCGCGAGCGCGATCCGCTCCCGGCGGCGCTGCTGCTGAAATGACGCCACAATCTGCGGCCGACGTTCGGCACAGGTGGGGCGTCGCGGCCCCTCCTTCTGTCGTGACGCCGCGGTACCCTTTACTTTCCTGCCGCTTCATCGACGAAACCTGCAGACAGCGGCGGGCTCATGGGCATCTTTCCGCGCGACGAGAAGTTTTTCGATCTGTTCAATACTCTGGCGAGTCGGCTGGTCGACTCGGCCGCGATCCTCGATCAGCTGTTCAAGGAGCCGGACCGAATCCCCCAGCACGTCGCCGCCATCAAGGAGCTCGAGCATCAGGCGGACGAGCTGACGCGGAGCGTTATGGACCGGATCGATCGGAGCTTCGTCACCCCGATCGACCGTGAGGACATCCACCTGCTGGCCTCGTCGCTCGACGAGGTGATCGACCTGATCGACGGCACCGCGCGGCGCGCGCAGATGTTCCGCATCGTCGACATCCACCAGCCGGCACGCGAGCTCACGTCGATCATCGTGCGCGCCGCGGCCGCCATCCAGATCGGGGTGAGAGGGGTGAAGAACTCGAAGGAGGTGGCCACGCAGGCCCGGCAGATCAAGGTGCTGGAGGAGGAGGGAGACGCCGTCTATCACGAGGCGGTGGGTCTCCTCTTCGAGGGCACGCCGGAGCCGCTGAACGTGATCAAGTGGAAGGAGATCTACGATAAGTTGGAAGACACGCTCGACCAGTGTGAAGACGTCGCGAACGTGCTGGAGAGTATCTCCATCAAGAACAGCTGATGGTCACGTTCATCCTCTTCATCGTCTTCGTCGCATTCGTCTTCGATTTCATCAACGGGTTCCACGACTCCGCGAACTCTATCGCGACGGTGGTGGGAACCCGGGTTTTGAAGCCCTTCACCGCGGTCGCCTGGGCAGCCACCTTCAACTTCTCCGCACTCTTTATCGTAGGCACGGCAGTGGCCCGCACCATCGGGAGCGGGATGATCAACCTCGACGTGGTGACCCCGACGGTGGTGCTCGGGGGGCTCCTGGGGGCGATCGGTTGGAATCTGATCACCTGGTACTGGGGGCTGCCGTCGAGCTCTTCTCACGCGTTGATCGGAGGATATGCAGGCTCGGCCGTGGCGGCCGCGGGGTTGGTGGCGATCGAGTGGGGCCGGAAGTGGATCGAGACGCTCGCCTTCATCGTCGTCTCCCCACTCATCGGGATGGCGCTGGGCTACGTGCTGATGCTGATCTCGCTGTGGACTTTCCATCGCGTGTCGCGCAGCCGGGCGGAGGGGTTCTTCCGCTACGCGCAGCTCGCGAGCTCCGCTATCTTCTCCCTCTCGCACGGAGCCAACGACGCGCAGAAGACGATGGGGATCATCGTCGGCCTGCTCTTCGCCGCCCAATCCTCGTTTGCCGACAAGACCGGTCTGCTGAGCCACTTCTACGTCCAGGACGTCAATCACATTCCCCTCTGGATCGAGCTGGCCGCCTACTCCGCGATCGCCCTCGGCACGCTATTCGGAGGATGGCGGATCGTGCACACCATGGGGTCGCGGATCACCCGACTGCGTCCGGTGGGCGGGTTCAGCGCCGAGACGGGGGGAGCGATCAGCATCCTGCTCGCGACGTCCTTCGGCATCCCGGTCAGCACCACGCACACGATCACCGGATCGATCGTGGGCGTCGGAGCGTCGACGCGCCTCTCGGCGGTGCGCTGGGGGATCGCCGGTCGGATCGTGTGGGCGTGGGTGTTCACCATCCCGGCCGCGGCCATCATGGGAGCGCTGGCCTACCTGCTGATGGGCCTCTTCCTGCCGGCCTAGGCGGTCGGCCCGGTGGCGCAGCGCTCCGCGCCCCCTAATATGTTGTTCTGGAAAGTCTTCACTCCCGCACCGCCGCCCGCCGGATAGGAGCCGTCTGATGAATCAGAAGATCAGCCGCCGCGACTTCGTAACGAGCGCCACGGGTGCCGCGTTCGGGTTCACCATCGTGCCCCGGCACGTGCTAGGCGGACCAGGTTACCGGCCGCCGAGCGACACGGTGAACGTCGCGATCGTGGGCGCCGGCGGAATGGGCATGTCGAACGCGCAGAACGTGGTGGACGGCGGTCACCGCCTGGGCGCCATCGTGGACGTCGACTTCGGCTTCGTGGATAGGTCGCTGCAGGGGCGCGTAAGCGGCGGGCAGGGCGGTCCCGATCCGCGCGCGGTCGCCCTCCAGCAGGCGTACGCCGGCGCGCGTCGCTACACCGACTTCCGCCGCATGCTCGACCAGCAGCGCGACATCGACGCCGTGCTGGTTGCCACCCCTGATCATACCCACGCGATCATCGCCAAGCGGGCGATGGAGGCGGGGAAGCACGTTTACGTGCAGAAGCCTCTCACCTGGTCGGTGCACGAGGCGAGAGTGCTGGCGGAGACTGCAGAGCGAACCGGGGTGGTGACCCAGATGGGTAACCAGGGCCACTGGCGCGAAGACTCGCTGCGGGTGAACGAGATCGTGCAGGCGGGGGTGCTGGGGCCGGTGCGCGAGGTGCACGTGTGGACCAACCGACCGATCTGGCCGCAAGGGGTTCCTCGTCCGGAGCCGGTGATGGGACGGCCGGCGGAGATCGACTGGAGCCAGGGTGGCGTGCAGAGAATCCTTGCGAGCGCGATGGGTGGAAGCTACCCGCCGCCGGCGGGGCTCGAGTGGGATCTCTTCCTCGGCCCGGCACCGGTGGTCGAGTACCACCCCATCTACCATCCCTTCAACTGGCGTGGTTGGGTGGACTGGGGTGTAGGGGCGCTGGGGGACATGGGCGCACACCTCATGGACCACCCGTACATGGCGCTCGAGCTGGAGTACCCCACCAGCATCGAGACAACGTCGACCCCGTGGGGCGGTGACCCGCGCAATCCGGCGAGCTACCCGCAGTCGATGGTGGTCACCTACCGCTTCCCGGCCAGGGGCGAGCAGCCTCCCGTGCGCATGACCTGGTATGATGGTGGCCTCCTGCCGCCTCGCCCCGAGGCGATCCCTTACGACGTGCCCCTGAACCGGGACGACAACGGTGGCGTGATCTACATCGGCGAGCGCGGGGTCATGCTGCACGGGATGTGGGCCGCCGAACCCCTGCTCTTCCCGGAGACGCTGATGGAGGAGGCGGCGCGGGTACCGCAGCGCTACAAGCGCCTCCAGCCGACCGAGCACGAGAACTGGCACGAGCTGGACTGGCTTAACGCGATCCAGGAGAACCGCCAGGCGAACAGCCCCTTCTCGTACGCGTCGAAGCTGACCGAAGTAATGCTGCTGGGGCTGGTGGCCCTGCGGGTCGGCCAGGGCGTGCCCATCGAGTACGACGGCGCGCAGATGCGCGTGACCAGCCACCCGGAAGCCAACGCGTTCCTCACGCGCGAGTACCGGGCGGGGTGGGCGCTGTAGGAGGGCACGCGGCTCAGCATCACCGCAGGCCCGGCGGGGAAGGCACCGCCCAGGATAACCGCGGAGGGCGCAGAGCGTTACGCGGAGGGCACAGACGGATAACAGAGCGCAGAGGAGGGGAGGCCGGCCAATTACGAATTACGAATTACTAACGCCCGAAATGCCGTATGAGGCTCTTTGTCCTC
>DASVBS010000029.1 GCA_036375715.1 Longimicrobiaceae bacterium
GGACTTGAGGTCGAGAGTCGCGTCGGCGCACCCGCGGACGCGGAGCACAGGAGATCGCCCTCGAAGCGAGGTTCCGTGCGAGCTCCGCTGAGATTCGCCGGTGGAAGCCCCAGCACGATCTCACCGTTCGCGGATACGGAGACCGGATACACCTCGAGGCGGGGGCAGGTGCTGTTCAACGCCTCGCCCGTCGCGAGATCGAAGGCGTAGGCGTGGAACGGACAGAGCACCTGGCCGCCGCCCATCAAGCCATCGGCGAGCGGCGCCCCCCGGTGCGGACAGCGCGCCTGGGTCGCGTAGACCTCCCCGGAGCGGGAGCGGAAGACCGCGACCTCGCGCCCCTCCACCCGGTAGGCCCGACCCTCTCCGGGAGGAATCGCATCGACCGGACCCAGACTGTATTCCTGCAGGCAACTCGTCGGCATCGGGCCTCTCCTCTGCGTTGACCTAAGCGTTTACCAGCGTAGCAAACTGAAGCGGATGCACCGGGGCCTCCGCCTCGCTCCAGGGGTCCACGTATGAGCTGATCGCCTCCTCGATGGCGGCATCCAGATCGGCGGCGATCCCCTCCGCGTCGTCCACCACCACCGCACGGATCCGCTCGATGCCGATGCGCGGGACGAACGCGTACGTTCGCTCCAGATAGCGCGCGTTCTCGCGGTAGTACTGGAGAAAACGACCGATCAGCCTCAGCACCTCCTCGTGGGTGTCCACCACCGCCAGCAGGTCGGCCTTGCGCACGTGCGATCCGCCCGCGCCCCCGACGTAGATCTCCCAGCGCCCTCCCTCCACCGCCACCACTCCCACGTCCTTGATCAGCGCCTCCGAGCAGTTTCGCGGGCAACCCGCCACGCCCAGCTTCAGCTTGGCCGGACTCTCGAGCCCCTTGAACCGCTCCTCGATCTCGATGCCGAGACGGGTGCTGTCGCCCAGCCCGAAGCGGCAGAAATCGCTGCCCACGCAGGTCTTCACCGTCCTGAAGGCCTTGGCGTAGGCGTGCCCCGAGCGCATTCCCAGGTCGCGCCACACGCTCGGCAGCTGCTCCTTCGGCACCCCCAACAAATCGATGCGCTGGCCCCCGGTGATCTTGATCATGGGGACGGCGTAGCGCTCCGCGACGTCGGCGATGCGCCGCAGCTCCTCCGCGGTGGTCACTCCACCCGGGATGCCGGGCACGACGGAGAAGGTCCCGTCGTTCTGGATGTTGGCGTGGACGCGATCGTTGATGAACCGCGCATCGCGCTCGTCCTCGTACTCCGCGCCCCACACGGTCTTCAGCAGCGACGCCAGGCCCATCTTGCTCGCGGGATCCTCCCTCCCGCCGGCCAGCTCCCGGAAGACCGCCGAGACACTGCGCAGGCCGCGCTTCTTCACCTCCGCGACCAGCTCGGCCTTCGTCAGCGGCACGCCCGGCACGTAGTAGTGCTCCGAGGGATCGACCTCGGTCTCCCCGCCGGAGGCGAGCTCCAGCACCGCCTGCACCTGGGCCTTGCAGGAGCCGCAACCCATGCCGGCGCGCGTGGCCTGGCAGAGCGATTTCAGGCTGCGGCACCCCTCCCGGACCGCCTGCACCAACTGCCCCTTCGACACCCCGTTGCAGTTGCAGATCTGGGTGTCGTCAGGCAGATCCTCCACCCGCGGCTCGCCGGTGCCGTTCGCGGCGGGAAAAAGGAGCTCCGCGCGGCGCTCGGGGACCTCCAGTCCCCGGTCGAAGAGCTGCAGCAGGTGGGGGGCGCGCGAGGTATCCCCCAGGAGAATCGCACCAGCCAGGCGGCCGCCGCGCACGAGCAGCTTCTTGTAGATCCCGCGGTTGTGCTCGACGTACCGGATCTCCTCGTCCCCGGGGAGCGCGTCTCGCTCGCCCATGACGCTCAGGTCCACGCCGGCCACCTTGAGCCTGGTCGCCACCCGCGAGCCGGTGTACACGGCGTCCGGCCGCGCGCCCGTGAGCCGATCCGCGAGCACCCGCGCCTGCTCCCACAGCGGCGCGACCAGGCCGTAGGTCACCCCGCGGTGCTCGACGCATTCGCCCAGGGCGTAGATGTGGTCATCGCCCGGACAGCGAAGGTCGTCGCCGACCACGATGCCACGCTCCACGTCCAACCCCGCGTTGCGGGCGAGATCCACGTTCGGACGGATCCCCGCGGACAGGACCACCATGTCGCAGTCGAGCATGGTGCCGTCGTCGAACCTCAGGCCGGTGACGGTGCCGTTGCCGAGCACGTCGCGCGTCGTCTTCCGCAGGTGCACGTGGAGGCCGAGCTCCTGCACGCGTCGCTGCAGGATCTCACCCCCGGGGGCGTCCATCTGCATCTCCAGCAGGTGCGGCATCAGGTGAACGACGTGCACCTCGGGCACCTGCAGCTCGAGGAGCCCGCGCGCCGCCTCCAGCCCCAGCAGCCCGCCCCCGATGACCGCCGCCTTCCGGGCCTGCCTGGTGTAGTCGATGATGTCCTGGCAATCGTCCAGCGTCCGGAAGACGAAGACGCCTCGCTTCCAGCCCCCCTCTTCCCCCTCCAGCCCCCGCAGCGGCGGAACGAAGGCGCGACTTCCGGTAGCCAGCACCAGCACGTCGTAACGATCCTCCTGGCCGTTCTCGCAGAAGAGCCTACGTCCGCGCCGCTCGATGGCGCGCACCCGCACCCCCGCGTGCAGCGTCACCCCGTTCTCGCGATACCAGGCGGGCGGGTTGAGGAAGATGTCCTCCGGATCCTGGCTCCGGGCGAGCACCTTGGAGAGCAGGATGCGGTTGTAGTTGCCGTAGGGTTCATCGCCGCAGACCACCACGTCGAACTGCTCGCCCCCACCGCGCGACAGGAGCTCCTCGACGAAGCGGGCACCCGCCATTCCGTTCCCCACCACGATCAGACGCTGCTTCCTTTTCACGATCCCTCCCCGTCAATCGAGAGTCTTTCCACGCGAGCCGCGCACACTTTGAAGTCAGGCATACGGCTGATCGGATCGAGCGCCGGATTCGTCAGCTGGTTGGCGGATTGCGATCCGCCCCAGTGGAAGGGGAGGAACACCGTGTCCTCGCGGATTCCCCCGCTCACCCGGATGCGGAACTCGGCTCTGCCGCGGCGAGTCGCGACACCCACCGAGTCCCCCTGACTGACGCCCAGCCGTTGGGCAGTGGCCGGGTGCAGCTCGGCCACCGGCTCGGGTGCGGCCTCCCTCAGCCGATCCACCCGGCCGGTCTGCGTGCGGGTCTGGTAGTGCGCGAAGAGCCGGCCCGTGGTGAGGAACAGCGGGAAGCCCGCATCCGGGCTCTCCGCGGGCGGCTCGTAATGCACGGGATGAAAGCGGGCCCGGCCGGTCGGGGTCGGGAACCCGTCGGCGAAGAGGCGCGGAGTTCCGGGGTGATCCTCCGCCGGGCAGGGCCAGAAGACCCCCTGCGCGCGGTCGATCCGCTCCCGCGTGATGCCGGAGTAGTCGGCCGGCCCCCCGGCGCTGGCGCAGCGGAGCTCGTCGAAGACCTCGGCGGGGTCCGTGTGTGTGAACCGGTCGGAGCGGCCCAGCGCCGCGGCGAGGTGGCTGAGGATCTCCAGGTCGGTGCGCACGCCCGTGGGTGGAGCAAACACCCGACGCCGGCGGATCACCCGGCCTTCGAGGTTGGTCATGGTGCCCTCCTCCTCCGCCCACTGGGCAGAGGGGAAGACCACGTCCGCGAGCGAGGCGGTTTCGGAGAGGAAGAAGTCGGAGACGACCAGGCAGTCGAGCCGCTTCAGGCCCGCCTCGACCCGGTCGGCGTCGGGGCTGGACACGACGGGGTTGCTGCCGACGACCAGCAGCGCGCGAACGCCGCCCGGCTC
>DASVBS010000030.1 GCA_036375715.1 Longimicrobiaceae bacterium
AGCACGAAGAGCTGCGTCGGCACCACCCCACCGACGTAGCCCTGCCCCAGGAAGAGGAACCCCCAAGGGAAGCCGGAATAGGCGTCGATCCCCCGCGTGAGCCCCTCGGCCACCCCGCGGAAGAGCGAGAAGGTCCCCAGGGTGACGATCAACGACGGGAGGTTCAGCCGGGTGATGACCGCGGCGTTGAGCGCCCCGCCGAGGGCGCCGACGACCAGCGCCAGCGACGCCGCCGCCCAGATCGGAAGCCCCGCGTCGCGCCAGAGCATCCCCATCACCACCGCGGCCAGGCCCATCATCGAGCCCACCGAGAGGTCGATCCCACCGGTGATGACGATGGGGGTCAGCGCCAGCGACAGCAGACCGATCTCCACCGCCAGGCGGGTGATCTCGAACCCGTTCCCGGCGGTGGCGAAGTTCCTCCCGGTGAAGCTGAAGATCAAGCACTCGAAGAGGATTACAGCGAGCAGCACCCATTCGTTGTTGGGGAACCACCGCTCGCGTAACCTCCGCTCAGTGCTGACCCGCGGCGGCGCGTAGGAGATTACGTTCTCTGACATGTTGCTCCAGGCGCCCCAGCACGGCGTCGGAGACCAGCGCCGCGAGGATGATCGCCCCCTGAATCGCTTTCTCCCAGAAGGGGTTGATGCCGAGGAAGGTGAGGGCGGTGCCGATCGTCCCGAGCAGCGCCACGCCGATGAGGGTCCCCACCAGCCGCCCTCGTCCCCCGGTGATCGCGGTGCCGCCCACCACCACCGCGGCGATCGCCTTCAGCTCGAGACCGAGGCCGGAGTTGGCGGGTACGGCGTTGAAGCGCACGGCGTTCAGCAGCCCGGCGAGCCCGACCAACACCCCCATCAACACGAAGACGAGGAAGACGATCCGCTGCGGCGAGATCCCCGCCAGCCGCGCCGCCTCGCTGTCGGAGCCCACCGCATAGATGGCCCGCCCCACGGCCAGGTTGCGGAGGGCCCAGGCCCCGGCGGTCAACACGACGACGGAAGTGCCGATGATCAGCCCGGTGGCGACCGGCTGCCCCAGCCCGAACCACTGGAAGTTGGCGGGCAGATCCTGGATCCACGCGCCCTGCGTCACCCAGCGCAGCGCATCGCGCCAGGCGACCAGCATCGCCAACGTGACGATGATCGAGGGGAGGCGCAGATAGCCCACCAGCACGCCGTTGATCGCCCCCATGACCGCGCCCACCAGCAGGGCGAGCGGGAGCAGCATGGGAATCGGCACCCCCTCGCGGGCGAACCATCCCACCGCCACGCTGGACACCGCGAACATCGACCCTACCGAGATGTCGATCTCTCCGGTGAGGATCACCAGGGTGGCCCCGATGGCGATCAGCAACACCGAGGCGTTGTTCAGCGCCAGGTCGCGCAGGTTGGCCGCGGTGAAGAAGCCGGGTGCCACCACCGCCACCACCAGTAGCAACGCCGCGAAGGCGATCGCTGCCGAGATCTCGCGCTTGTAGCGATCGAGACGCACGAGTCTACCGCGCAGGGGTGAGGTGATGGACACCGACTGGGCACCGAGGAGTCATGAGCAAGTCATCGCTGATTGATGCACGGGTCGGGCAAGTCACTAACAACCCGGGCAAGCCGCCAGGAAAATGGAAATGTGTCGCTCACCCGCAGTTCATCAGTGAGCGGAAGATCAGCTGGCTCACACCGCCGGGCCACCCACGCGCACGGTCGGCAACGAGACCGAATTGCACCCCTGTGCAGCCTCCGGGGTTCACCCAGTGCCATCAGCCCTGCCCCAGCGCCAGCTCGAGCAGGCGCTCCTGCGTCGCCTCGGCACGCGACAGCTCCCCCACGATGGTGCCGCCGTGCATCACGTACACTCGGTCGCTCATGCCGAGGATCTCCGGGAGCTCCGAGGAGATCATCAGGATCGCCACGCCCTGGCGCGCCAGCTCGGTCATCAGCCCATGGATCTCGGACTTCGCGCCGACGTCGATGCCCTGTGTCGGCTCGTCGAGGATCAGCACGGAGGGCCGCCGCACCAGCCAGCGGCTCAGCGCCACCTTCTGCTGGTTGCCCCCGGAGAGAGCGGATACGGGGGTGTAGATCGACGGGGTCTTCACGCCGAGGCGGCCGGAGTACTCGGCCGCCAGCTCCCGCTCGCGCGCGAAGTCGAGCCCCGCCGGACCCGATAGCTCGTCCAGTGCGGCGAGGGTCACGTTCGAGCTGACCGCCATCTCCAGCACCACCCCGTGGCGGCGCCGATCCTCGGGAACGTAAGCGATCCCCAGGTCGATCGCTGTGCCCGGGGAGTCGACCGTCACCGGTCGGCCGTGCAGCAGGATCTCCCCCTCTTCCGCGGGGGTGAGGCCGAAGATGGTGCGTGCGAGCTCGGTGCGGCCCGCGCCGACCAGGCCAGCCAGGCCCACGATCTCCCCTGCCCGCACCGTCAGGCTGACGTCCTGCACGCCTGCCTCGACCGACCCGACGCCCCGCAGCTCCAGCACGGTCTCACCGATCTCCACCTCTTCCTTGGGGAAGATCGTGGACAGCTCGCGGCCCACCATGAGCCGGATGAGCTCCTCGCGGGTCACGTCGCGCATCTCGCGCGTGCCGATCGTCTCCCCGTCGCGCAGCACCGTGACCCGGTCGGCGATTACCGGCAATTCTTCCAGGCGGTGGGAGATGTAGATCATCCCCACTCCTTCCGCGCGGAGCTGCCGGATCACGTCGAAGAGGTTGCGGGTGTCCTCCTCCGAGAGGGAGGCCGTGGGCTCGTCCAGGATGAGCACGCGGGCGCGGGCGCCCAGGGCGCGCGCGATCTCGACCAGCTGCTGCTGGGGCATGGTAAGATCCCCGGCGTCGGCGTCAGGGTCGATCCGCGCGCCGACCCGGTCGAGGAGCTCGCGCGCGCGGCGACGCCGCTCCCGCCAGTCGACCCGCCCCCAGCGGCCGTGGTTCTCCTGCCCCAGGGCGATGTTCTCGGCCACCGTCAGCTCGGGGAAGAGCGCCGGCTGCTGGTAGATCGCCGCGATGCCGCGCGCCTTGGCGAGGCGCGGGGAATTCTCCTCCAGCGGCTCGCCTTCCAGGAAGATCTCCCCTTCGTCGGCGCGCACCGCCCCGGTGATGATCTTCACCAGGGTCGACTTTCCCGCCCCGTTCTCGCCGATCAGCGCGTGCACCTCTCCGCGCCGCAGCTCGAACGACGCCTGCTTCAGCGCCCGCACGCCGGCGTAGGCCTTCGAGACCGCGCGGGCTTCGAGCAGGAGATCGTTGCTGGTCACGACGGGGCTTTCCGGCAGTACCCGGTCGCAGGCAGCACTCCGGAGGGGATCCGCCGGACAATCTGCACACGTGGCGAGCGGACCGCGGCTTCTCCGGAAGCCCAATGTCGGGGCACGCAACCGACGCGCGACGTGCAGGCCGATAGAACCTGGCGTATCACGCCAGTACGACGTGGCAGCGAAAGCCACGCGAGATCGCGATGGTCGCCCCGCTCAAACCGCGACATATCCGCCGTCCACCATCAGGTGCGTTCCGGTGATGAAGGAGGCCTCGTCGCTGGCGAGGAAGACCACCGGATAGGCCACTTCCCGCGGCTGGCCCACCCGTCCGAGTAGCTGGGAGGCGGACTGCTCCGCGTTCCACTCCTCGAAGCTCTGTCCTACTCGTTCCATGTGCTTGTACGACGCCTGCGTGAGGATCGTCCCGGGGCAGACGGCGTTCACGCGGATGTTGAAGGGGGCGAGGTCGAGGGCGGTGTTGCGCGTCATCTGGAGGATCGCGGCTTTGGTCGCGCTGTAGGTGACGAAGTGCGGCTGCGCGACGAAACCGGAGATCGAGGAGAGGTTCACGATGGCCCCTCCGCCGCGCTTCTTCATCTCCTCCGCCGCGTAGCGGGTGCACAGAGCGGTCCCTACCACGTTCACGCTGAGCAAGCGCTGCCAGTCGTCGGGAGATGCTTCCACCCCCTTCAGCACGAAGACGGCGGCATTGTTCACCAGCACGTCCACGCCGCCGAAGGCGCGCACCGCCGCCGCCGTCATCGCCGCCACCTCCTCCTCGCGGCTCACATCCGTCCGCACAAAGATCGCCTCACCCCCCGCGCTCTGGATGGCAGCTACCGTCTCCTCCCCGCCCCGCTCGTCCACATCCGCCACCACCACCCGCCCCCCCTCCTCCGCCGCCAGCAGCGCGATCGCCTCCCCGATGCCGG